>DATFGC010000320.1:0-6602 GCA_035249765.1 Gemmatimonadales bacterium
GGCTGGCGCGGTGACCGCACGGATCCTCGACGGGGCCGCCATCGCCGCGGCGATCCGCGCCGAGGTGGCCGCCGAGGTGGAGAGGCTCGCAGCGGCGGGAGTCAAGCCTGGACTCGCGGTCGTCATCGTGGGGGATGACCCCGCGAGCCGGATCTACGTCAAGAGCAAGGGCCTGGCCTGTCACGAAGCGGGGATGCTCTCCGAAACGGTGCGCCTGCCCGCCGAGACCACCGAGGCGGAGCTGCTCGCGGTGGTGGACCGGCTCAACGCCGATCCGACCATCCATGGCTTCATTACCCAGCTCCCGCTGCCCCGGCATATCGACAGCGGCAAGGTGCTGAACCGCATCTCGCCGCTCAAGGATGTCGACGGGTTTCACCCGGTCAATGTCGGCAAACTGTCGGTGGGAGACCCCACCGCGTTCAAGCCCGCAACCCCCGCCGGGGTCCAGCAGATGCTGATCCGGTCCGCCGTCGAGACCCGGGGAGCCCACGCCGTGATCGTGGGCCGCTCCAACATCGTGGGAAAGCCGATGGCGAGCCTGCTGCTCCAGGACACCCCGGGCGGCAATGCCACCGTCACGGTCTGCCATTCCCGCTCCCGCGACCTGCCCGGCATCACCCGCCAGGCGGACATCCTGGTCGTGGCCATCGGCAAGCCGGGGTTCGTCACGGCCGACATGGTGAAGCCCGGCGCCGTCGTGGTGGACATCGGGATCAACCGGGTGGATGACCCTTCCCATCCCAAAGGCTATCGAGTGGTGGGTGACGTGGATTTCGGGCCGGTGGCGGAGGTCGCCTCGGCGATTACCCCGGTGCCCGGGGGGGTGGGGAAGATGACCATCGCGATGTTACTGGCGAACACCCTCCAGGCGGCGCGAGCCTCGGTGTCACCCTGAGCGGAGCGAAGGGGCAGGGGCCTGCCGCCCTCAGCGTGAGCGACCTGGTGCACCGGATCTGCCAATCGGTCGAGGGACTGGGCCAGGTCTGGGTCAAGGGTGAAGTGACTTCTCTCAGAGTTCATGGAAGTGGCACCTGGTACTTCAGTTTGAGCGACAAGCGAAGCACGATTCGCTGCTCTATGTGGAAAACATACAATATCAAAGTGGGTGCTCCGCCTGCCGAGGGAACCGAGGTGTACGCCCTGGGTGGTCCGACCGTCTTCGAGAAGCGCGGAGAGCTCAGCCTGTCCGTCGTGGTGATGCTGCCAACCTCGGGGATTGGGCAGGCCCAGCTGGCCAAGGAGCGGGTCCGGGCTGCGCTGGAAAAGGACGGGCTTTTCGACCCGGATCGGAAGCGCCGTTTTCCCGCCCACCCGCGCCGGATCGCCGTGGTGACCAGCTTGGACGGTGCGGCGCTCCACGACATGATCACGGTCACCCGGCGGCGCTGGCGGTCGGTCCGGCTCTACCTGGTGCCGGCGCAGGTTCAGGGCGCCGAGGCGCCGGCGGCTCTGGTGCGCGCCCTCGGAGTGGTCAACCGGCTGACCAAGGTCGACCTCTGTGTGATCGGCCGGGGCGGGGGCTCCCGGGAGGATCTCGGCACCTTCGACGACGAGCGGGTTTGCCGGGCGGTGGCCGCCCTGCGGGTGCCCTGCATGTCGGCGGTGGGACACGAAACCGATGTCTCGCTCACCGACCTGGTCGCCGATGGCTTTGCGCCGACTCCTTCTGCCGCCATGGAGCGGTTGCTCCCCGACCTCGAGGAGACGGTCCGGCACGCCGAATCCCTGGCCAGCCGGCTGGCTCACGGGCTGGGTCGCCGGACCGGGCTCCTGGCGGCGCGGCTGCTTCGGAGCGGCGACCGGATGCAGATGGCCATGAGCCACCGGCTCCAGGATCCCCGGGCCCGTCTCGATCAGTACGCGGGGCAGCTCGAAGCGCTCAGTCCGCTCAAGGTGCTGGGCCGGGGATACAGCGTGGCGCGGCTGCCGGACGGGACGGTGGTGAAGCGTACGGCGCAATTGCCCGCTGGCACCGGCTTCACCCTCCGGGTCAGCGACGGGGACGTGGACGCCAGGAGTCTGTCACCCTGAGCGCAGCCGCCGTCCTGAGCACAGCGAAGGAGAAGGGGCCGATGCCCGATCCGACGAGTGACAGCCTGTCCGCCGACCTCCGCCGCCTGGAGGAAATCGTGCGCGGACTCGAGGCCGAGGACACCGACCTCGACCGGGCCCTCCTACTCTTCGAGGAAGGGGTGGCCCGGCTCCGGTCCGCCCGGGAGCGATTGACCGAAGCGGAGGCCCGGGTCCAGAAGGTTCTGGAGGACGCGGCGGGCCAGCTCCGGGTCACTGACTTCGAGGCATGAGCTCCACCTCCGCGGAAGACCTCCTCACCGAAGCCCGCACCCTCACCGACGCCCGCCTCGCCTCCCGTGCCGCTCGGCTGCGCCGGTCTCCCGGCGGTCAGGACGGCGAGGCGCTGGCCTACGCGCTGGGCACCGCCGGGAAGCGGGTGCGGCCCGCCCTGGTGCTGGCGAGCTATCGCGCGGCCGGCGGCAGCGATGCCGGGATCGCGGGGATCGCCACCGCGGTGGAGATCGTCCACACCTATTCGCTGGTGCACGACGATCTCCCCTGCATGGACGACGACGATCAGCGCCGGGGGCGGCCCACCACCCACGTGCAGTTCGACGTGCCCACCGCCACCCGGGCGGGATTCGCGCTGGTGCCGGTGGCGGTCGAGGAACTGGCCGACGGTGCCGAGGAGCTCGGGCTCGACCCCGACAGGCTGGGACGCATGGGTCGCATTCTCCTCGAGGCGAGCGGCATCCGCGGCATGGTGGGAGGACAATGGCTCGACCTCGAAGCCGAAGGCCGGGACCTCGGTCTCGCCGAGCTGGTGGAGATCCACCGGCGCAAGACCGGCGCGCTGATCGAGGCCGCCTGCGCCCTGGGCGCGCTGGCGGCGGGCGACGACGCCTCGATGCTCGCCACCCTCACCGCCTACGGCCGGGAGATCGGCCTCGCCTTCCAGATCGCCGACGATCTGCTCGATGCCACCGCGACTACCGAGGAGCTGGGCAAGACCGCCGGCCGGGACGCGACCCTGGCCAAGGCGACCTACGTGAGCGTGCTGGGACAGGACGGCGCCCGGCGGGAGGCGCTCCGCCACGCCCAGGCCGCTCGCGTCGCCCTCGATGCCGGCGGAGTCCGGAGCGAGACTCTGCTGACCCTCGCCGGTTATATTGTGAAACGCCGCTCGTAAGCCCTCTTGCCCCGGAATGGCATGTCGCTGCTTGCCGGAATCCAAGGTCCCGCCGACCTCAAGCGCCTTCGCCGAGACCAGCTCCCCGGGCTGGCCGAGGAGATCCGGGAGCGGCTGATCGAGGCCTGCTCGGTCACCGGCGGGCATATCGGGGCGAGCCTCGGCGTGGTGGAGCTCACCATCGCGCTGCTCTACGAATTCGATTCCCCCAATGACAAGGTGGTCTGGGACGTGGGCCACCAGGCCTACGCCTGGAAACTGCTGACCGGCCGCAACGCGGTGTTCGATTCGCTGCGGCAGACCGGCGGCATCTCCGGGTTCCTCAAGCGGGGGGAGAATCCCCACGACCACTTCGGCGCCGGACACGCGGGTACCGCGATGTCGGCGGCCTACGGCATGGCTACCGCCCGCGACCTCCAGGGGCTGACCCACAAGGTGGTGGCGGTGGTGGGCGATGGCGCCCTCACCTGCGGGCTCTCCTACGAGGGCATGAATAACGCGGGGCACTCCGACCGGGACATCATCCTCATCGTGAACGACAACGGGATGTCGATCTCTCCCAATGTCGGCGCGATCAGCAAGACCCTGGGCCGGATCGTGGCCAGCCCGTTCACCAACCGGATGCGGGAGACGGTCAAGGCGCTCACCATCAAGGCCGGCCATCTGTTCGGCGAGGGCGTGGTGGAGTTCGCCAAGAACGTGGAGGAGAGCGCCAAGAATCTCTTTTCCGAGGGGATGTTCTTCGAGGAGCTGGGCTTCCGCTACTTCGGCCCGATCGACGGGCACGACGTCCAGAAGCTGTGCGAGACCCTCCAGTTCGTCCGCGGCCTGCATGGACCCCGGGTGGTGCACGTACTCACCGAGAAGGGGAAGGGATTCGCGCTCGCGGAATCCAACAAGGAGAAGTGGCACGGCCTCGCCGCCTACGATCCCGTCACCGGCGATCCCCGCAAGAAGGCCAGCGGCCCTCCGACCTGGACCCAGGTGGCCGGCGAGGCGCTGACCGCGCTGGCGCACGAGATCCCCGATTTCGTGGTGATCACCGCGGCGATGCCGTCGGGGACCGGCACCGGGATGTTCCAGAAAGCCTGGCCGGAGCGTTTCTTCGACGTCGGCATCGCCGAAGGGCACGCGGTGACGTTTGCCGGGGGGCTGGCCACCCAGGGCGTGCGCCCGGTCTGCGCCATCTACAGCACCTTCCTCCAGCGGGCCTACGACAACATCATCCACGACGTGGCGGTGCAGCACCTCCCGGTGCTCTTCTGCATGGACCGCGCGGGGCTGGTGGGCGAAGATGGGCAGACCCATATGGGTCTCTACGATATCGCGTACCTGCTGGCGGTCCCCGGCATGACGGTCACCGCGCCCAAGGATGCCGACGAGCTGGTCGGCCTGCTGCGCACCGGACTCCAGCACGACGGACCCTTTGCGACCCGCTATCCCCGGGACAAGGCGCCCTCCGATCCGGCTCCGGCCGCCCGGATCGCGGCGGTGCCGTTCGGCACCTGGGAAGCGCTCCGCTCCGGCAAGGACGTGGCGCTCCTGGCGGTCGGTACCATGGTGCAGCCGGCCCTCGACGCGGCGGTGCGGCTGGCCGCGGAGGGCGTGGACGCCGCCGTGATCAACTGCCGTTTCCTGAAGCCGTGGGACCAGGTCATGCTCGAGCTGGTGGCGCACGACTGCAAGCTGGTGGTGACCATCGAGGAGGGCACCGTGGTCAACGGGTTCGGCGCCCTCATCGCGCGGGAGCTCCAGGCCTCCCATCCCGAGGTGCGGGTCGGCTGCCTCGGGGTGCCCGACCGGCTCATCGAGCAGGCGCCCCGGGCCGAGCAGCTCACCCGCTACGGACTCACCGGAGCCGGGATCGCGGCGCGGATCCTCGCGCTCCATCATGAGGAGAGCTTCGAAGCGCGATGAACGTCGGCGTCATCGGCAATCCCCGCTACGCCGGGCTCGCGGCCATCCTGCCAGGGATGGCCGCGCGTGCGAAGAGCCTCGGCATGACGTTCTATTCCGAGCCGCCGCTGGAACCCTACTGGCCGCACCATCCCCAGCCCATCGGGTCGGCGCAGCTCGACGCGCTGGTCACCCTTGGCGGAGACGGTACCCTGCTCCGCGGCGCCCGGCTCCTCCGGGGCGCCGGCGTGCCGGTGCTCGGCGTGAATCTCGGCCGGGTCGGGTTTCTCACCGCCACCGGCAAGGACGGGATTGCCGACGCGCTCGACCGGCTGGCCTCGGGCGACTACATGACCGAGGAGCGGGCGACCCTCCAGGCGGCCATCGTCGCGGCGCGGGGCGAGACCACCATCCTCCCGCCGGCCCTCAATGACGTCATCATCCACAAGGGCGGTGTCGCCCGGCTGATCCGGCTCAAGGTGTCGGTCAACGGACAGGACGTCGGCAACTACAGCGCCGACGGCCTCATCATCGCCACGCCCACCGGCTCGACCGCGTACTCTCTTTCGGCCGGGGGACCCATCGTGGTGCCCGGCGTCAGCGCGCTGGTCATTACCCCCATCGCGGCCCACACCCTCGCGGTCCGGCCCGTTGTCCTGCCGGCCGACGCCCGGATCAGCATCACGGCCATCCGTCCCTGGGCCGAAGACCTGCTGGTCTCGGTGGACGGGCAGCAGGCCATGATGCTGGGAGCCGACGACCGGGTGGACCTGAACAGCGGCAGCGCGCCGGTCCTGCTGGTGCGGTTCCAGTCCGATTACTTCGCCCGGATGCGAGCCAGCCTCCGCTGGGGCGATCTGTCCGAGCGGGAAACCCCGCCGTGATCGCCGAGCTCCGGGTCCGCGACCTCGCCACCATCGCGGACGTAACCCTCCCGCTGGGGCCGGGGCTCAATGTGCTGACCGGAGAAACCGGGGCGGGGAAGTCCATGCTGGTGGACGCGCTCGCGCTCCTGCTGGGCGGGCGGTCCGACACCGGGGCCATCCGGCCCGGCAAGCCGCGCGCGGTGGTCGAGGGTGTGTTCGAAGAGCTGCCCGCCGGGCTCCGGTCCAGGATCGAGGCGCTGGGGCTCGACTGCGACGAGGGCAGAGTAGTCGTCCGCCGCGAGGTTGCCGCCGAAGGCCGCTCTCGCGCCTGGGTCAACGGGAGTCCCACCACCGCCGGGGTCCTGGCCGAGCTGGGCGCGATGCTGGTGGACCTGCACGGCCAGCACGACACCCAGTCGCTGCTCCGGGCCGAAACCCAGCGCGAGCTGCTCGATGCCTTCGGCGAAGCCGCAGGCGAGCGGCAGGCGGTGGCGGAGACCGTGGCGGCGCTCGCGGCGGTCGAGGCCGAGGAGCGCGAGCTGGCGGCGCGGCGGGACGAGGTTCGCCGCCGGGCCGACTATCTGCGCCACCTGGTGACGGAGATCGAATCCGCTCGCCTGGTGCCAGGCGAGGAG
>DATFGC010000321.1:0-4962 GCA_035249765.1 Gemmatimonadales bacterium
CTGATCCTGATCGCGAAGAACGAGACCGATGTCTCGGTACGGCGCTCGGTGATCTCGAGACTGGGACGGCTGGAGGACCCGCGGGTGCAGGAGTTTCTGAAGGAGCTGGTGGGGCAGCCGTGAGCGGGGATTAGGGATTGGGAGTTGGGGATCAGGGGAACTTCCCCAACCCCCAACTCCCAGATCCCAACCCCTAACCGAGAAAGGCCCGCACCCGCGGATCCATCTTCTCCGGCGTCCAGTAGGGCTCCCACACCAGCTCGATCTCCACGCTCTTTACCCCCTCGAGATCCTCCAGGACCAGCTTGGCGTCCTGCATGATCTCCGCCCCCGCGGGACATCCCGGCGAGGTCAGGGTCATCTTCACATGAACCTGGCCGTCGTCATTGACGGCGGTTTCATAGACCAGGCCGATGTCCACGATGTTGAGCCCGAGCTCGGGATCCTTGACGGCGCGGAGCGCCTTCTTGATCTGGTCGGGAGTCAGGTCGGTTGGCACGGGTTCCTCCAGTTGCCCACCCCCGGAACAATGCCCCTGGGCGGGGACCCGGTCAACGCCCCGCCGAGGCCAGCACCAGGTTGGAGAGGGCGCTGCGGATGTCGCGCATGGCGGTGAGCGACCGCCGCGCCCTGGGGTCCAGACTGCGGTTGGTGAGAAAGACCATGAACAGGTCGCGTCCCGGATCGATCCACACCATGGTTCCGGTCCAGCCGGTGTGGCCGAAGGTACGCGGACCGGCCCTGCTGCCGTAGGTCGAGGGGCCGTGGCCTCCCGCCGAGGGCGTGTCCCAGCCCAGGGCCCGGCCCCCGGGGCTGCCGGCAGAGGAGGAGCGGCGCAGAAATTCCTGCATGGTTGCTGGCGCGACCCAGTGCCCCGATTCCACCGAACCCTGCCGGAGCCAGTGCTGGGCGAACCGCGCCACGTCGCTTCCGGTGGAGAAGAGTCCGGCCTGCCCCGCCACTCCACCAAATAGAAACGCGTTGTCGTCGTTGACCCGGCCAGCCGCCGGACGACCTCCAACCTTGCGGCTGGGAGCCACCGAAGCGCCGGTGCCGATCGCCGGGGCGAACACCGTTCTGGTGAGACCGAGCGGCTGCATCACCTCCCGCGCCGCGAAGACATCGAGCGATTCCGAGCTCACCGCCTCCACCAGCAGGCCCAGGATGATGGCGTTGAGGTCGCTGTAGAGCTCGGCCTGGCCCGGCTCCCGGACCAGGGGCTGGCGATAGAGCAGCTCGATGGCCGAGTCACGGGTCGTGACCAGGCGATGGAACGCGAGATAGGCGGGAAGCCCGCTGGTATGATCGAGCAGCATCCGGACCGTGACCCGCTCCCGCCCCCCTCCCACGAAACGGGGAAGGTAGAGCGCCACCGGAGCATCCAGCAGAACCGCGCCGCGATCCACCAGCACCATCACCGAGCTCGTCGTCGCCATCACCTTGGTGAGCGACGCCAGGTCCCAGAGGGTCGTGGTGGGCGAAGGCCTCGGCGTGTTGCGCGCCCAGGTCAGGTGCCCGAATCCGCGGGAGTAGAGCACTTTGTCGCGGCGGCCGATCACCACTACCGCTCCCGGATATACACCCTGCCGAATGCCCCGCTCGACCAGAGCGGCAACGGCGGCGTAGGGATCGGGTTTGGACCGGGCGACGGGGACCGCGGAGACCGCGGCGAGGAGTAGGAGCGAGACGATCAAGGCACCTTCTCTCGAATCGTGCCTAGTGGTAGCTGATACAACAACGCCAGCGTTGCAACGTCCCGGGCACTCGGAGTGGCGGTGCTGGTCACTCCGTACATCACGTCGGCGGTCGAGGGCGAGTGGGACAGCCCCAGGGCGTGACCGACTTCATGGACCGCAACGGCCTGGAGCATAGGCGCCGGCAGCACCCGGCCGACCGAATCCCTCCGCGCCAGGGTGATCACCGCGGACTGGATGGCGCCGTCGCTGGCCCACTGGATATCGGTCTGTCCGCCCCGGTCCTGACCCAGGAACGAAGTGGAATAGGCGACGATGTTCGCTCCGGTCGTGTCGGAGGACAGAGTAAACCTGAGTCCCAGGCCGGCCGCCTCCCAGGCCGCAAGAGCGCGCTGGATGATGTCCCTGAGCGGGGTGTCGGTCTGGGCGGTATCGGGGGGAATGGCCACCACGAAGACCATGCCCTGCTGGTCGGGCCAGCGCCGGACCACCGAATCGGTTTCGACGAACAGGGAGTCGAAGTAGGTGGTCCGGGCGGCGCGCACCAGCCTGCGGCGGCCCTCCAGCCTGGCCAGCAGGTCCATGGCCGGCGTTCCGCCCGAGGCAACGATATCCGGGGCGGCCGCCCTCCCGGCTGTTGCGGGGGCGGGACCCTGAGGCGCCGGCTCCACAGCGACGGATGTGCCAGGGGCGGCGCCGGCCCGGTCGATCCGACCGTAAACCAGCAACCCGACCAGGAGAAGGAAGACCACCAGCAGGAGGCGCGTCATGGGACCGCAATTATATGCGGCAGGTTCCGGGCCCGTTGAGCCCCCGGGCAACTGGCGCGTTCCCGGCGAGCGGCCTAACATTCGGCCTTGCAAACCTTTGCGCGCGATTACCCCGCGACGGACGCCCGCCTGAAACGCGTGCCCAGCCGATCCTGATGCCGGAGCGGGTCGCGGCATTCATCGTCAGATCGCGCTGGATCCTGGCCACGATCTGGGTGGTGATCGGGGCGATCGCGGTGGTGCGGGCGCCTCGCACTCCCGAACTCCTCAACGTGCGGGGGGGCGCCGACCGGGAAACCGAAGCGGCTCGCGCCGATCGTCTGCTGAATTCCCGGTTCGCGCGGCCCTTCAGCGAGTTCTTCGCGGTGGCGCTGGAAAGTCCCGCCCCCTTCACCGACCGGGTGCCCCGCGCCGCGCTCGATTCGATCGCCGAGGAGCTGCGCCGGGAGCCCTACGTGCGGGCGCTGCTCTCCTACAAGTCGCCCGACGATTCGGTCTTCCTGAGCCCGGACGGCAAGCTCACCTTCTTTCTGGTCTCGATCGACGGACCCCGAGGCGACAGCGTCGGGCGGCTGGTGACCCGGTTCCGCCGCTCGCTCGATCAGGCGGTGGGGCGGGTGCCCTACCGCGACGCCTACCGCACCTGGGTCACCGGACGCTCCCCGCTCGATCTGGATGTCCGCCTGGTCAGCACCGACGACAGCCGCCGGCTCGAATTGCGGGTGATCCCGCTGGCGCTGCTCATCCTGGTGCTCGCCTTCGGGGCCCTGGTGGCCGCCATCCTGCCGATCCTGATCGGGTTCCTCGCGGTCACCATCTCGCTGACCATCATCGGCATCGTCGCCACCCACATGCCGATGTCGGTGTTCGTGCTCAATCTCACCACCATGATCGGGCTGGGCGTGGGAATCGATTACTCCCTGCTGGTGGTGAACCGCTTCCGGGAGGAGCTCACCAAGGGGTACCGCCGTCGGGAGGCCGCCGAGCGCACTTTCCGCACTGCGGGCATGGCGGTGCTCACTTCGGGGCTCACCGTGGTGGTGGGATTCGGGGCGCTCATGCTGACTCCCCTGACGGAAACCAAAAGCGTCGGGGTGGCCGGCCTCATCGTGGTGGCCGTGGCGGTGCTGCTCTCCACCACGCTCCTCCCCGCCCTGCTCGCAATGATCGGCCGCGGCATCGACCGCCCCCGCTGGCTGGCCCGGCGGCTCACCTGGTACCACTCGCCCCGGGGCTGGGAGAAATGGGCCCGCACCCTGGCGCGGAATCCGGGACGCGCCCTCATCCTGGGCGGCGCCGCGGTCGCGATCCTGACCGCGCCCCTGTTCTGGATCCGGATCGGTCTTCCCGCCCGGCATTGGTGGCCCGATCGAACCGAGGCCGGCGCGGGAGTCGAGGTGCTGAACCGGATCGGGGTGTCTGGCTACCTGTTCCCCATCCGGGTGCTGGTCGAGTTTCCCGAGGGTCGGAGCGCCACCGACCTCACCGGTCTTCGAGCGCTGCAGCATCTCTCCGATTCGCTCCGGGCCGATCCCCGGGTGCGGGACGTGAGGAGCCTGGTGGATCTCACTCCGGGCCAGTCGCTGCTGGCCTATTCGCTGATCTACTCCGACCTCGACTCCGCGCGAGCCCGCTACAAGGACGTGATGGATGCGTACCTGAGCCGGGACGGCCGGATGACTCTGCTCGACGTGATCCCCCGCGACACCGTGTCGCTCACCACCTCCATGGAGCTGGTTGGCCGGGTGCGGGAGATCGGGGCGTCCCCGGGTATCCGCCAGCTCCGCGGGGCGACGGTGGCGGTGGGCGGCTACGTCCCCGCCAGCGTGGATTTCCAGGAGGAGCTGCTGGACCGCTTTCCCATGATTATCGCCCTGGTACTGGGCGTCACCGCGGTCATGCTCGCCATCGCGTTCCGCTCGGTGCTGGTGCCGCTCAAGGCGGTGATCATGAATTCCCTCTCGGTGAGCGCCACCTTCGGGCTCATCGTCCTGGTGTTCCAGTACGGCTTCGGGGGCCGGCTGCTGGGCCTCGACGGGGCGACCCAGGCCATCTTCGTGGTGGTCCCGGTGCTGGTGTTTGCGGTGGTCTTCGGGCTGAGCATGGACTACGAAGTGTTTCTGCTCTCCCGCATCAAGGAGGCGTACGACCGGACCGGGCGCAACACCGAAGCGACCATGGAAGGCGTCAGCGCCACGGCCTCGGTGATCACCTCCGCCGCCCTGATCATGATCGTGGTGTTCGGCGCCTTTGCCTTCGCGCGGGTGCTGCTGGTGCAGTTCCTCGGCTTCGGGCTGGCGGTGGCGGTGCTGCTGGATGCCACCCTCATCCGCATGGTGCTGGTCCCCGCCTTCATGCACCTGGCGGGGCGGTGGAACTGGTGGCCCGGCGCGCGTAAGTCGGTGAGCGGTGAGCAGTGAGCGGTAAGCGGTAAGCGGGATGAAGCCGTTCCTGCTCACCGCTTACCGCTCACCGCTCACCGCTTACTGTTTCGCGTC
>DATFGC010000322.1:0-10833 GCA_035249765.1 Gemmatimonadales bacterium
GGATTCGGGGCTGGGGGCGGCGGCGGGGGAGGTGGCGGGGGCGGTGGTGACGACGACGACGACGACCGGCCGGGCGGCGGTGGTGGGGCCGGCGCGGGCGCCGGACCGTCGGGTCCGATGGCGGTGCCCGGCACCTACAAGGTGAGCCTCGCGCTGCGGCAGAACGGACGGGTCACTCCGGTGGGAGAGCCACAGACATTCCGCGCCGTACCGGTGGGCCAGGGCAGTCTGCCGGCCGCCGATCGCGCCGCGATCGCCGCCTTCCATCAGCAGACCGCGCGACTGCAGCGCGCGCTGCTGGGGACTTCCCAGGCGCTCACCGAAACGGAGAGCCGGCTCCGCTCGCTCCGCACCGCGATCGACCAGACCCCGCGGGCGCCGGCCCCGCTGGCCGACCGGGGCCGGGCCCTTTCCACCCGGCTCCAGGAGCTCAGGATCGAGCTCACCAGCGATCCGGTGAT
The DNA here is from genome assembly GCA_035249765.1 of Gemmatimonadales bacterium. Taxonomy (GTDB): domain Bacteria; phylum Gemmatimonadota; class Gemmatimonadetes; order Gemmatimonadales; family GWC2-71-9; genus JABFSM01. Next base: position 462 of record DATFGC010000322.1, read on the forward strand.
CGGAAGCCTCAACGAGCCGGTGCCGCCTTCAGTCCAGGCGCGGCTCCAGCGGGTGATCAGCGGCACCTGGAACAACACCTCGGCCCCCACCGCCACCGCGCGCCGGGGCTACGACATCGCGAGCCAGGCGCTCGCGGCGTTTCTCCCGAAGCTCCAGACAGCTATGGATGAGTTGAAGAAGCTCGAGGACGAGGCCGAGGCCGCTGGCGCGCCTTGGACTCCAGGACGCCTGCCCGTGTGGAGACCCTGATCCAGGACGTGTTGCCCACAGATGACACAGATTTCACAGAATGATCAATCTGCGGAATCTGTGAAATCTGTGGGTAGCTGTTGCCGTTATCGAGGGAGATATCGTTTAGGAAACTTCGCAATGACGGTGTAGGCTGGATCGACGATGTTGGCGACGGTGCTTTCGGCCAGCTGGCCCAGCAGCGCATACGCGTCGAGCTTGCCGAAGCCGTATTCTTCGAGCCACTCGATCAGCTCGATGTGGGCCAGACGGTAGGCATCGATCAGGGGACGGCCGCTGCCGGCCACCATGATATAGCGGTCGTCTTCCAGCCTGGGCCAGTCGATCGTCTTCCCCTTGATGACGTCCACCTGGAGCATCACGTCCATGGACGTCTCCAGCCCGGTGCCGGCCACTTCACCCTGTCCCTGCCGTGCGTGGCCGTCGCCGAAGTACAGATAGGCCCCGTCGTGGAAGATGGGGAGATAGACCGTGGTCCCCTCCCGGACCTCCTGGGCGTCCATGTTCCCGCCGAAGTTGCCCGGCCAGAGTCCGCTGAACGCCTCCGCCCCCCGGGGCGCCACCGCCACCCGCCCCAGCATCGGCTGAAGGTCGATGGTGATCTCCTTCATCCGGCTGTCCGGCAGCTCGGTGGTGCCGGTCATTTTCTGCCGGTCGAGCCGCCAGAGATAGCGCCGGGCCGGGATCCCGTCGTTGAGCATGCGGACCCGGGTATCGGCGGAGAGGCCGCCGAAGCCGGGATTGAGGTTCGCGGCAGCGAGGTCGTGGTTGGGCGTGACCTTGAGGATCTTCACCACCAGCATGTCGCCGGTGGTCGCCCCCTCGACGTAAAAGGGCCCCACCTCACCGGGGAAGGCGCCGCCCTCCCGGGTGTAATAGGGCCCGAACATCGTCTTGCTGATCAGTACCGTGTTGGGCTTGATCCGGAGCACCGGCTCGCGGACGGCGAAGGTGGGGTGGCCGATGGTTGGGGTGAATCGCACCGTGTCCTGGGCTCCCAGAGCCGACGCAAAGACGCAAAGACGCAAAGACGCAAAGAACAACAACGAGACGGTCCTTGCGTCCTTGCGTCCTTCCGTCTTTGCGTCTTTCACGGAACCACCCCGTAGACGATCTCCCCATTGATGATCGTCATCAGGTTTTTGGCCTTGAGGATCTCGAGCTCCGGCACCGTCATGAGGTCCTTGTCGAACACCGTGAGATCGGCCAGCTTGCCGGTCTCGATGGTGCCGCGGACGCCTTCCTCGAATGCCGCGAAGGCGGCCCACAGCGTGAACGCCTTGAGCGCCTGTTCCCGGGTCATTTTCTCCTCGGGATGCCAGCCCTGCCCCGAGCGGCCCGCGGTGTCCTTGCGGGCCACTGCGGCGTAGAACTCGATCAGCGGCTCGCCCCGCTCTACCGGGGCGTCGCTCCCTCCCGCGATCGGCACCCCGAGCTTGATCAGGGTCTGCCAGGCATAGGCGCCCGCCAGCCGCTCCATGCCCAGCCGGGCCGGCGCGAAGTAGAGATCGCCGATGGCGTGGGACGGCTGCATCGAGGCGATCACGCCCAGCTGCTTGAAGCGGGGAATGTCCTTGGGGTCGATGATCTGGGAGTGCTCGTCCCGCCAGCGCGGCTCGGCCACCTTGCGCTGGTCGGGGGGGACTTCCCGCATGGCGCGTTCATAGAAGTCCAGCGTCAGCCGGTTGCCGCGATCGCCGATCGCATGGGTTTCGATCTGGATGCCGGCCCGGAGCGCGCCCACCAGCGTCCGCATGTAGGCCACCGTGTCGGTGGTGATGAGCCCGGCGGTTCGCGGATCGTCGCTGTACGGCGCGAGCAGCGCCGCGCCCCGGCTGCCCAGCGCGCCGTCGATGGACACCTTGATCGTTCGCACCGTCAGCCGGTTGTCGAACTCCGCGGGTCCCGCGCCCTGCGCAATCAGCCGGTCGGCGTCAGCCCCCGGACCACGGATGGCGTAGTAGACCCGCAGCTTGATCTTGCCCGCCTGGTAGAGGCGGCGCAGCCGGTCGACTTCCTCCCAGCTGCCGCCGGCGTGGTGGACCTGGGTGCACCCCAGGCTCACCTCCCGTTCGACGCCCTTGAGGAGGGCCTGGTCCTGATCCGCATCTGTCGGAGGTGGCACCAGCCGACTCACCAGCCCCTGAGCCCGGTCGATGAGCATGCCGGTGGGTTCGCCCTCGGCATCCTTGTTGATCGCGCCGCCGGCGGGCGCCGGCGTGGTTCGGGTGATGCCGGCCAGCTTGAGCGCCGCGCTGTTGGCGATCGAGGCGTGACCGTCGGCCCGGGTCAGTACCACCGGATGGCTGGGCGCGATCCGGTCGAGGTCCTGCCGGGTGGGGAACACCGGTGGCTTCCAGAAGGTCTCGATCCAGCCCCGGCCGGTCACCCACTGCCCCGCCGGGGTCTGGTCCACCCGCGCCTTGACCCGGGCCAGGAAGTCCTCCAGGCTGGTGGTGCCCTCGAGGTTGAGATTCATCTCCCGCGCGCCGATGCCGGCGAGGTGCACGTGCGCATCGGTGAACCCGGGGAACACCGCCGCGCCGCGCAGGTCCACCACCCTGGTGTTGGGGCCCACCAGCCGCTGGGCATCTCCGTTCCGGCCCACGAAGGCGATCTTGTTGCCCCGGATGGCGACGGCCTCCGCCCTGGGCGCCCGGTCGTTCGCGGTGTAGACCTTTGCATTCCGCAGCACGAGGTCGGCGGGGGCCGGCTGTTGCGGTGCGAGATGGAGGAGCAGCAGTGCAAGGGGAATCATGGCGGGATCTCCCATGTTGTCAGCCGAGCGGGGACTGGTAGCTTACCCTAGGTTGAGACGGCGGACAATGCGGAGTTCCGGAATGCGTTTCATGGCTGCGACGTGGGTTCTGCTCCCGCTGGCCGCCTGCTTCGGCGGACGGGTGGACGCGCCCGAGCCGCCCCGGGACTTCAGCCGTGACACGATCGCATTTCCTCCCCTCCCTCCCGGCACGATCATCGCCCCGCTGACCCTGGACCGGCAGAGTGCGGTCGCCGCGCTCGAGGGCGAGGTCCCCCGCAAATTCGGCAACATCGACCAGCGGATCCGGATACCCGATTCCCGAAAGTCGTTTGCGTTCGAGGTCACCCGGGAGCCGTTCACGGTGTCGTTTGCGGCCGATACCATCGTGCTGAGCTCGGTGGTGCACTACCGGGCCCGGGGCTGGCTCGATCCGCCCATCGGTCCCGACATCGAAGGCGGCTGCGGGATGGACAAGGAGCCGCCCCGGGCCCGGCTCCGGCTCCGGATCGTGCCCCGGCTGAGCACCGACTGGCGGATCCAGGTGCGCACCCGGGTGGATACCCTGGTCCAGTATTCCGCCTCCGACCGCGATCAGTGCAAGGTCTCGTTCCTGGATCTCGACGTCACCGGGAAGGTGCTGAACGGCGCCACCGCGGCGCTCCGCACCCTGCTGCCCGGGGTGGACCGCCAGCTCGCCAGGCTCGACGTCCGCACCCCGCTCGAAAAGATCTGGGTCGACCTCCAGCAGCCGATCCGGGTTGCCGACAGTCTCTGGCTGATCCTCCAGCCCAGCGGGGTGCACCTGGGCCGGGTGCGGGGCTCCCGGGAGATGGTCGGCGCCCAGATCGGCATTACCGCCGCGCCGCGGATCCTGGCCGGCTCGAAACCGGTGGTGGCGTCGGTGCCCCTCCCTCCCCTGGGTCCCATTCAGGACGCCGAAGGCTTTTCCATGCTGGTGGAGGGGAACTTCAGCTTCGATGTCATGAGCGGGGTCCTCACCGAGCAGCTCGAGGGGCAGAAGGTGAGCGCCGCGGGAGGAACGCTGACGGTACGGAAGGTCACCGTGTTCGGGGTCGGCGGCGGCCGGGTGGCGGTGGGCATCGATTTCACCGGCACCGCGCGGGGCAAAGTCTGGCTCCTGGGCACCCCGCGCTACGAAGCGGCCACCGGGCTGATTTCGGTGCCGGATCTCGACTTCGACGCCACCAGCGCGGGGATGCTGGTCCAGAGCGTGGCCTGGCTCAAGGGATCGGCCATCCGGGAGTTCCTCCGGGAGCAGACCAAGGTGCCGGCCGGCAACCTGATGAAGGAGATCCAGGACATGGCGGTGAAGGAGATGAACACCGAGCTGGCCCGCGGGGTGCGGCTCGAGGCCACCATCGCCGCCAGCGAGCCGGCGGGGATCCTGGTGCAGGCCGACCGGCTGGTGCTGCGGGCGAGAGCGACGGGAGCGGCGAGGCTGGAACTGGGACCGGAAATCTTTACAAGAGATTCGGCAATAGGCAGTAGGCAATAGAGCAAGGCAGGCAATGGGGAGTGGGCATTGGGCAATGGTGTGGTCATGCCTATTGCCCATTGCCCATTGCCAATTGCCCATTGCCTACACTCGCCTGGTCTTCCAGTGCCCCCGTCGGAATAAAGCCGCGCTCGCCATCGCCAGCGTGCTGAACGCCACCGCCACCGACAGGAACACGCCGGTCGGCCCCCACCCCAGGTAGATCGACAGCATCCACGCCAGCGGAATCTCCCAGAGCCAGAAGCAGAACAGGTTGAGCCAGGTCGGGGTCCAGGTGTCCCCGGCTCCGTTGAACGAGCTGGTCAGCACCAGACCGTAGGCATAGAATGGGAAGCCGGCGGCGATGATCCGGAGGCCGAGGGTCGCGATCCGCCGCACCTCCGGATCGGGGGTGAAGGGGTTCACCAGCCAGGGCGCTCCCACTACGAACAGGAGCCCCAGCGAGCCGAGGAAGGCCAGGTTGTACAGGGCGGCGCGCCACACCGCCTGCTCGGCCCGTTCCGGTTTTTTCGCGCCCAGGGCCTGTCCCACCATGGTCGCCGCCGCGTTGGACATCCCCCAGGCCGGAAGAATCGCGAAGATCACGATCCGCATCGTCACGGTATACCCCGCCAGCGCCACGCTCCCGAAGCTGGAGACGACCCGGACCAGCCCGATCCAGCTGGTGGTGCCGATCAGGATCTGGAAGATCCCGGTGCCGGAAAGCCGGAGCATCGAGGAAAGGAGCGGCGGATCAAGCCGGAGGTGCGCCCGCCGGATGGTGAAGCGGTTGTTGCGCTCCGCCAGCCGGTAAAACTGGTAGACCACGCCCATGCCCCGACCGACGGTGGTGGCGACTGCCGCGCCGGTGAGCCCAAGCTGGGGAAAGGGGCCGATCCCGAAGATCAGCAGGGGATCGAGAATCAGGTTGCAGATGTTGGCGATCCAGAGCGACCGCATGGCGATCGCGGCGTCGCCGGCCCCCCGGAAGATGGCGTTGATGAGGAAGAGCAGCAGCACCACGATGTTTCCGGTGAACATCACCCGGGTATAGCCGGCGCCTTCCGCTACCACGGCGGCATCGGCCCCCATGAGCCGGAGCAGATCGGGCGCGAACACCCCACCCACCCCCGCGATCGGGATCGCGATCATCGCGCCGAGGGCGATGGCCTGCACCGCGGCGCGGGCGGCGCCCTCGGGATTCCGTTCTCCGATCCGGCGGGCCACCGTCGCGGTGGCGCCGATCCCCAGCCCCATCCCCAGGGCGTAGATGCAGGAGAACATCGCCTCGGTCAAGCCGACCGTGGCCACCGCGCCGGGTCCCAGCCGCCCGACCCAGAACACATTCACCACCGCGAACACCGACTCCAGCGCCACCTCGAGCACCATCGGCACCGCGAGCAGCATCAGCGCGCGGCCGATCGGCCCGGTGGTGTAGTCGTGGCGGTGGCGGCCCTGGACCGCTTCCTTGACCGCGGCCCAGACGGTCGGTGGTGGAGGCTCGATGTCCTCGGCGGGCACTCCGGCCCCGGTCACGCCAGCATCCCTCCGTCCACCACCAGGACCTGCCCGGTGATGAAAGAGCTGGCCTCGCCGGCCAGGAAGACCGCGGCGTCGCCGACCTCACCCGGCTGGCCCAGGTGGGGAAGGACCTGATCGCCGGCGAACTCCCGCCGCCGGGTATCGTCGCTCCAGAGCCAGGAGCTGAACTCGGTCTGGATCAGCCCGGGTGCCAGCGCGTTGACCCGGATCCGGTGGGGACCCAATTCCCGGGCCCAGGCCCGGGTCATCATGATCAGCGCGGCCTTGGTGGTGCTGTACAGGATCGCCCCGGTCTGGGGCGTGAGCCCCGAGACCGAGGCCAGATTGATGATGGATCCGCCGTTGCCCCGCGCGATCATGCCCGGCGCCACCAGCCGCACCAGCCGGAACGCCGATTTCAGGTTGATCTCGATCATCTTGTCGAGCTGTTCGTCGGTGGCGTCGAGCGCCGGGCCGTTCTGCACATTGGTGGCGCTGTTGTTCACCAGGATGTCGATCCCCCCCAGCCGGGCCTCGGTCTCCCGCACCGTCTGCTCCAACTCGGCCGGCCGCCCGACATGACAGGGAAGCGGAAGGATTTTCCCGGGCAGATGGGCCAGCTCACGGGCGGTGGCCTCGAGGACCTCGCGCTTCCGGCTCGCGATCGCCACCGCGGCCCCTGCTTCCGCCAGTCGCTGGGCGATCGCCTTCCCGATGCCGCGCCCCCCGCCGGTCACCAGGGCGACCCGGCCGACCAGCCCATCCGCTCCGCTCATGCCCGCCCCCCCGCGGTAGATTTCGCCGATGACCGTCTCCCGCTACACCAACTTCAGCCGTGCCGAGTGGGCCCGGCTCCGGGATGCGACTCCGCTGACGCTGTCGGAAGCGGATCTCACCGAGCTGCAGGGACTCAACGAGCAGCTGTCCATGCGCGAAGTGGAGGAAGTTTACCTCCCACTGTCCCGGCTGCTCAATCTGCACGTCGCGGCCACCCGGGAGCTGGAGCGGGTTACCGACCGCTTTCTCGGCAAGACGGTGGCGCCCAATCCCTATATCCTCGGCGTGGCCGGGAGCGTGGCGGTGGGCAAGAGCACCACGGCCCGGGTCCTCCGCGCCCTGCTGGCGCGCTGGCCCGATCACCCCCGGGTCGACCTGGTCACCACCGACGGGTTCCTCCACCCCAACCGGGTCCTGGAGCAGCGGGGCCTCATGGCCCGCAAGGGATTCCCCGAGAGCTACGACCGGCGGCGGCTGGTCCGGTTCGTCGCCGACCTCAAGGCCGGGGTGGCCGAGGTGACGGCGCCGGTGTATTCCCACCTGGTGTACGATATCCTTCCCGGCGAGATGCAGGTGGTCCGGCAGCCCGATATTCTGATCCTGGAAGGGCTCACGGTGCTGGACGGGGCAGACGTCCGCTCGGTGGACGATTCCCTCTTCGTGTCGGATCACTTCGATTTTTCGATCTACGTGGATGCCCCCGAGGCCCACATCAGGGAATGGTTTCTCCAGCGGTTCCGCCGGCTGCGGGAGACGGCATTCCGGGACCCGAAGTCGTATTTTGGTAAATACGCCGAGCTCTCCGAGGAGGAGGCCCAGGCCTTCGCGGGCAAGGTCTGGGAAGAGATCAACGGGGTGAACCTGCGGGAAAACATCCTCCCCACCCGGGAGCGGGCCCATTTGATTCTGGAGAAGGGGCCCGATCACGCGGTCGGCAGGGTGCGACTGCGACGACTGTGAGCGGTGAGCGGTGAGCGGTGAGCGGTGAGCGGTCAACGGTACCAGGTCCCCCCCGAGCAGAGCGAGGGGCAACCGACAACCTGGTATCAAGCATCTAGAATCCAGCATCCAGAATCCAGCATCCAGCATCAAGCATCCAGCATCCACCAAGGAAACCCCAATGCGCGTCCTGGCATTTCTCGTTCTCCTCGCGGCTCCCGCAGTCGCCCAATCCCCAACCCCCAAACCCGGTTCGCCCGCTACAGCCTCGGAAAAGCCCTTTCTGGGAACCTGGGAAGGCCCTTACACCTCGGAGCAGGCCGCGCCGGGAGAGCTTCGCCTGGTCATCTCCAAGGACACCACCCTCAAGGCCTCGCTCACGGTCATATCCGATCAGCCGATCGAGGCGGGTGAAACCCGCGAGCTCAAGATCGAGGACGGGGTGATTTCCTGGGTCCAGGACATCATGGGGATGGTCTGCCGGGCATCGGCCATGATCAACGCGGGAACCCTCAAGGGGGAGACGGTCTGTGAGCAGGGGGGCGCGGTGGCGATTACGGCTACCTGGGTACTCGTGAAGAAATAGTTGTTGGACGGTAGGTTGCTGGACGGTAGGTCGGTAGGAACCTGCCGTCCTGCCGTCCTACCGTCCTACAACCTTGTCCACCGCCCTCAACGCAGCCTCTATCGTCGCTACCGCCCCTCCGAAGAACTTTGGCGTCAGCGTCTCCGGGTCGTCGCTGGGCCGGTGGTAGTCCTGGTGGTCTTCCACCCCGAAATAGACGAACGGAATCCCGGCCGATCGGAAGGCGCCGTGGTCGGAGCTCCCGCTCCAGTCCTGCTCGCCCGTCACGCCCGCGCGGTCGTGGCCGAGCTTGAGCGTCACCGGGGCCGTCAGCGCCAGCGAATCGAGCACCGGGCGCAGCGCCGGGGTGTGACTTGCCCCAGCCGCCCAGAGCACCCCCGCTTCGCTGTGTCCCACCATGTCGAGGTTGATGTTGAGGGCGATCCGTTCCCGGGGCACCGGGCCGCCGGTCACGAAGGCCCAGGCGCCCCGCAGTCCGCCCTCCTCCGCGTCGAACAGGGCGACGATCACCGGGTGCTCGAGGGGCTGCTGGCGCAGCGACCCGGCGATCGCCAGCACCGCCGCGACGCCCGACGCATTGTCGTCGGCGCCGTTGTAGATGACGCCGTCCCGGATCCCCACATGGTCGTAGTGGGCGGAAAGCACGATGTAGGGCGCGTCTCCGCGGGTTCCCGGAATCACGCCCAGCAGGTTGACCCCGCTGTCGGTGGGAAGGGGAAAGCTCCAGGTGTAGCTCCCCTCGAGCGGCGCCAGCCCGAGTCCCTGGAGCCGGCCGAGCAGGTAGCGGCGGGCGCGGGCGCCGCCCGGTGTGGCAGCGCGGCGGCCTTCCATGGAGTCCGCCGCGAGAACCCGTACCGTCGCCATGAGGGACGCGGTATCCGCCGGGGGATCTCTCTGGGTTCGGACCGGGGCCGACACCGCGCACCCCCAGAGCGCAAACGCGCCGGCCAGGAGGCCGGCGCGCTGGGCTGCCGAAGTGGAACGAAGGAAGCTCAGTTCTTCTTTCCGAGCCGGTTGGTCTTGAGGAGGATGGCGCCACCCTCATGGCCGGCGCCGTAGCGCCCTGCGGCCTGGTTGCCGGTCATGTAGCGAATTTCCACGACTGCCGCCGCCGGAACGTTCTTCATCTCCTCGACCTCGGTCTGCTTCACGTCGTCGATGTAGAGCACCGCGATGATGGAATTGTTCCCGCCGCTCGCGCTGCCGTACTCGCTCGACTTGTCGCCGCTGCTGCCGCTCGGTCCGAGCCCGCCCTCGGGCTTGGGCTCGCCAGGGCTCCCCCCGGTCGGGGCCGATGCGGGCGCGCCCATGCCGACCCCCCCCGGCTTGCCGATCACGTCGGGCCGATACCCGCCGCCGGCAAAGTTCCCGGTAATCCCGCCCTTGGCGCGGGTCGCCTTGAGGAACTGGGACCGGAGCAGCTTGACCGCATCGTACGCGTTGGTGATGTCGGGCCGCTCGGCGATCTCCTCCGCGGTCAGCACGTACTTGTCCCGCTTGACCTTCTGGGTCGGCTTGACGTCCACGCTCTGGGCGCCCGCCGGAGCCACCAGTACCGCCGCCAGCGCACCCGCCACCGCGAACGCCGTCCACCGTCGCTTCTGCATGATCCCTCCCGGGTCCTGGAACTCCCAAAACCTACCGTAGCGGAGTGGGGGGGTCAACGCGACCGGATCTCGACCCGCCGGATCCCGTCGCCCTCCTGGACCGCGTCCACTACCCCGAGGCCCCGGACCACCCGCCCCCAGACGGTGTACTCGTAGTCCAGCCGCGGGTTATCCCGGAGATTGACGAAGACCTGCCCGTCGCCGGTGTCCCGGCCCCGGGTGGACACGCCGAGGGTCCCCCGGGCATGGGTGACGGCGCCGAGCTCGTCCCGCATGAACGAGGGAATCCCCGCGTATTCGTTGGCCCCGGGACTCCCTCCCTGGATCACGAAGTTGGGTGCGACCCGGTGGAAGGTGAGCCCGTCGTAGTAGCGCCGCCTCACCAGCCGGGCGATCCGCGCCACCGTGAGCGGGGCCTGGTCCACCAGCAGCTCCA
>DATFGC010000323.1:0-7480 GCA_035249765.1 Gemmatimonadales bacterium
CGAGCTGCCCCCGCACCTGAGCAATGCCCTGGAACGCGTGCTCGCCACCGAGCCAGCCGAGCGTCCGGCCACTGCCGCCGATTTCACCGCGTCACTGAGTGCCTGGCCCATTTCAACCGAAACCCAGCCGGTGATCTCCCGCAGCACCGGCCCGACCCGTTCGGTTCGCCGCGACACGCCGACCCGGGGACTGGTGGTGCTGCCCTTCGTCAACCGCAGCCCGGACGCCGCCGATGAGTACTTCAGCGACGGGCTCACCGAGGAAATCATCTCCGACCTCGCCGGCGTCAAGGCGCTGAGCGTGATCTCGCGCTCGTCGGCGATGCGCTTCAAGGGCACCGACAAGGACGTCCGCACCATCGGCCGGGAGCTTGGGGTCCAGTACGTCCTGGAGGGCAGTGTGCGCAAGGCGGGATCCAACCTGCGGATTACCGCCCAGCTGGTCGATGCGGAAGCCGACGCCCAGCTCTGGTCGGAAAAATACGGCGGGACTCTGGACGACGTCTTCGAAGTGCAGGAGCGGGTGTCCCGCGAGATCGTGAAGGCGCTGGGGGTGACCCTGAGCTCCTCCGAAGATCAGCGGCTCGCGGCCCGGCCGATTCAGGACGTCCGGGCCTTCGAGCTGTTCCTGCAAGCCCGCCACGAGATCCGGGGGTTCACCACCGTCGCGCGCGGCAAGGACCTGGCCCGCCAGGCCATGGAGATCGAGGGGAAGACCGCGCCCCTGCTCTGGCTGCTGGCCTGGGCCGATGTGTCCCTGGTCAAAGTCGGGCTCGCCGATCCGGCCATCCTCAAGGAATGCGCCGTCGAGGCCGATGCGCTGATCGCCATGGCGCCGGATGCAGCGTACGGGTACGGTCTCCACGGCTACATCTCCTTCGAACGGGGCAACCACGTCGAGTCGGTGCGGTACTTCCGCGCGGCGCTGGACCGGGACCCCAACGACACCGACTCCATGTTCTGGATGATCGTCGCCTACTGGAATGCGGGTCATGCGGACCGGGTCGGGCCGCTGGTCCAGCGGATGATGACGGTCGACCCTCTGGCCGCACCCTCGTGGCTGGCCCAGGGCGTGACCGCATGGTTTACCGGACATCCGGCAGAGGCGCCGGCGCCGCATCGGCGGGCCCTGGAGCTCGACCCTCAGGGATTCCTGGTGCGCTGGTCGGTGGGGTATACCTGCGCGCTGGTTGGCGACCTGGCTGGTGCGGCCGAGCAGGCCCGGTGGTGTCGGGCCGCCGGGCCGCAGGTCCCCTACACCTGGCAGCTCGACTCGCTGGTGGCCTCGCTCCGCGGAGACCGGGCCGGCGGGCTGGCGGCCCTCGCGCCGGTGAACACCGCGCCGCTCGACTTTCACCTCACCTTTCACCTGGCGGAGTCGTTCGCCATGGCCGGCGCGGTCGATCGGGCGCTGGCCGTCCTCGAAGAGTCGGTGGACAAAGGCTTCTACGCCTACACCTTCATGAACGAGTATTGCCCGTTCCTTGCGCCGCTCCGGGGGATGCCGGCATTCGAGCACATCATGGAGAAGGCGCGAGCACGCTGGGAAACCTTCGGTCGAGCGGTGGCTCAATGATCGCATCCGTCAGTCCTCGCATCCTCGCCGTCGCGATCCTGTCGCTGGCGCCGGCCCCGATGTCCGCCCAGTCACCCGACACGACCGCCGTCGCCAGGGCCGCGGCCGCGCTCAAGCTCCGGAGCATCGGGCCGGCCCTCATGAGCGGCCGGATCTCCGATATCGCGGTGCATCCACGCGATCGGAGCACCTGGTACGTCGCCGCCGGCTCCGGCGGGGTCTGGAAGACCACCAATGCCGGTACGACCTGGAGCGCGATCTTCGAGGACCAGGCCTCCTATTCGATCGGCGAGATCACGATCGATCCCACCAATCCCGAAGTGATCTGGGTCGGCACCGGGGAGAACGTGAGCGGGCGGCACGTGGGCTGGGGCGACGGCATCTACCGGAGCCCGGACGGCGGGAAGAGCTGGCAGCGCATGGGTCTGGCCGCCTCCCAGCATATCGGGCGGATCCTGGTGGACCCGCGCGACGGCAACGTGGTGCTGGTGGCTGCCGAAGGTCCGCTCTGGTCCGCCGGCGGAGAACGGGGCGTCTACCGCAGCAGCGATGCCGGTGCCACCTGGCCCGCAGCGCTCACGATCGACGAGAATACCGGCGTCACCGATCTCGAATTCGATCCCTCCAACCCCGACGTTATCTACGCCGCCGGGTATCAGCGTCGTCGCCATGTCTGGGGTTTCATGGCTGGCGGTCCCAGGTCGGGGATCTGGAAATCAACGGACAACGGGAAGACCTGGCGGAAGCTCGAGCGCGGCCTCCCCAAGGGCGACATGGGCAAGATCGGCCTTGCGGTGACCGCTGCCGATCCGAATCTGGTCTACGCCACCATCGAAGCCGTGGGCGACGAAAAAGGCTTCTACCGCTCCCGCGACAAGGGGGAGAGCTGGGAGAAGCGCAACGGATACATCTCCGGTGGGACCGGCCCTCATTACTACCAGGAAATCGAAGCCTCCCAGGTCAATCCCGACCTGGTCTATCAGATGGACGTCTTTCTCCAGGTGACCCGGGACGGCGGCGCCACGTTCAACATCCTCGAAACGGCCTTCGACAAACACAGCGATAACCACGCGCTGGTCATCGACCCCGCCGACGGCAAACACCTTCTGGTTGGGACCGATGCCGGGGTCTATGAGAGCTTCGACGAAGGCACCACCTGGCGGCACTTCCCCAACCTGCCGGTGTCCCAGTTCTACAAGGTGGCGGTCAACAACCGGGATCCGTTCTACGACGTCATGGTGGGCGCCCAGGACCTGGGTACGCTGCACGGCCCCTCCCGGACCACGAACCGGGACGGGATCCGCAACCAGGACTGGTACGTCCCGCTGGGCGCCGACGGCTACGGGGTCGCCTTCCATCCCCGCGATCCCGACATTCTCTACCTGATGTGGCAGGAGGGGATGCTCTATCGCAAGGACCGCCGGAGCGACGAAGGCATCATGATCCGCCCGACGCCGGCCGCCGGCGATGCCCCCGAGCGGTGGAACTGGGACTCGCCGATCCTGGTGAGTCCGCACAACCCGGAACGGATCTACTACGGCTCCCAGCGCCTCTGGAGGAGCGACAACCGGGGCGACAGCTGGACCGCTATCAGCCCCGACCTGACCCTGGGCCGGAATCGCTACGAGCAGCGGTTCATGGGACGGGTCTGGAGCGTGGATGCGCTGCACGACAACGGCGCGATGTCGAAGTACGCGACCCTCACCTCGATCTCGGAATCGCCGGTCACCGCGGGTGTGCTGGCGGTGGGCACCGACGACGGGCTGGTGCAGGTCTCCTCCGACGCGGGACAGAGCTGGTCCCGAGCCGCCGCGATGCCCGGCCTTCCCCCCCTCTCGTTCCTCAACGACGTCGAGCTGTCGGTGCACGACGGGCGGACGCTCTTCGTGGCCGCCGACAACCACAAGTCCGGCGATTTCGCGCCCTATCTCTACGAGAGCACCGACCTGGGCCGGACCTGGCGTTCCATTGCAGGCAACCTGCCCAAGGGCACCATCGTCTGGTCGATCCAGCAGGACCACGTGAAACCCGACCTGCTCTTCGCGGGCACCGAGTTCGGAGTCTACTTCTCACCCAACCGCGGCACCCAGTGGATCAAGCTGAGCGGCGGCGTGCCCACGATTCCGTTCCGGGACCTGAAGCTGCACCGCAAGGACAACGATCTCATCGGAGCGACGTTCGGGCGAGGCGTGTACATCCTGGACGACTATGCCCCGCTGCGGGAGCTGAATGCGACGTGGCTCAGCGCCGATGCGACGCTGTTCCCGGTGCGCGATGCCTGGTGGTATGTGCCCTCGCAGCCGGGACAGGCGCCGAGTCGTCCCGAGCTGGGCAGCGACGACTTCACCGCGGAAAACCCCCCGCCGGGCGCGATCATCACCTACCATCTGCGGGAGGCACCGACCTCGGCCCGGGAGGCCCGGGAAGCCCGCGAGAAGACGCTGCGCGAGCAGAACGCGGACGCGCCCTTCCCGGGATTCGACCGGCTTCGGGAGGAATCACTGGAGAGCGGACCCAAGGTTCTGCTGCTGATCTCGGACGCCAGCGGGAAGAAGGTCAGAGTGCTCGAGGGACCCGCGAAGGCCGGGCTGCACCGGGTGAGCTGGAACCTCCGCGGGCCGAATCCAAATCCCATCGACCTTTCTCCGCCGGGCTTTCGGACCCCGTGGGACGATCCGCCCCGCGGGCCGCTGCTGGCCCCGGGCAGGTACTCGGTGGAGCTGGTCGTGGTATCGGCCACCGGTGTTCGGCGGCTGGGCACAGCGCAGACCTTCAACCTGAAGCCGGTGCCGAATGCGCCGCCGGGGACCGACTTCATCGCCGCGGCGGCGTTCCAGCAGGAGGCCGCGGAGGTTCAGCGCAAAGTCGGCATCGCGGGCCAGGATATCGGCCAGGTTCGGGATCAGCTCCGCCACATGCGTGCCGCACTGGTCCAGACGCCAAGGGCCGATGTCGCGCTCTACGGCCGGATCGATGCCGTCGGGAAGGCGCTTGGCGAGCTCGAGCTCCGGCTCAACGGCCATCCGGCGCGCCAGCGGCTCAGCGAATCGGAGACGCCATCCATCGGGGAGCGGGTCGGCATGGTGGTCTATGGCCACTGGGAAACCCGGCAGATGCCGACGGCCACCATGCGGCGGGATCTCGACCTCGCCAGCGCGGGGCTCGAGACGGTGCTGCGAGAGCTGGCGGCGCTCCGGGCCGGAGAGCTCGCTCGACTGGAAGCCGATCTCGCCGCCGCGGGTGCGCCGTGGACTCCGGGCCGGCGACCTGACTGACATGGGTCGCCTTTCCGCTGTTCTGCTCGCGCTGCCGCTGGCCGGCTGCGGGCCCCCGCCGGCGGAGCGGCCGGCGAATCCACCCCCGGCCGAACGGCCCAATCTGGTGGTTGTGGTGGTTGACGATCTCCGCTGGGACGAGTTCGGCGCCGGCGGTCATCCCTACCTCGAGACCCCCCACATCGACCGGCTGGCCGCCGAGGGAGCGCTGTTCACCAACTCGTTCCACGCGGTGCCGCTCTGCTCCCCCAATCGCGCCACCCTGCTCACCGGCCAGTTTCCCTCCCGGCACGGCATCATCGACAATGTGTCGCGAAGCCTCGCCAGCCATGCGCTGAATACGTTCCCGCAGGCGCTTCAGTCGGCCGGCTATCGCACCGCGTTCCTGGGCAAGTGGCACATGGGGAACGATCCTACCCCCCGGCCGGGGTTCGATTACTGGGTCGCGCTGCCAGGGCAGGGTCGCTCGGTCGATCCCCAGTTGTTCGAAGACGGCGCGCTGCATGTCGTACCGGGATACACGACCGACCTGTTGACCGACCGGGCCATCGCCTTCATCGAGCGGGAACGGGAGCGGCCCTTCCTGGTCTACCTGGCGCACAAGGCGGTGCATCCCGACGTGGTGCAGCGGGACGACGGGTCGGTCGATCCGGAGAGCGACCAGGGATACATCCCCGCGCCCCGTCACGAAGGCCGCTATCGCGATCGCACCTATCCTGCCCGGTGGCGCCAGGCGGAGCTCGTTGCCGATCTCAACGGAAAGCCCGCCGTGCGGCAGGCACTGGCCCGCCTCCCGGGCTGGTCGGAGAGCGGTCATGACGGGCATGGAGGAGCTTCTTCCTGGGCCGGTGAGGCGACCATCCGGCGTCGTGCCGAGATGATCCTCGCGGTGGATGAGGGAGTGGGCCGGATCATGGCCCGGCTGGATTCGCTGGGTTTGCTGGACCGCACCGCGATCGTGCTCACCAGCGACAATGGGTTCTTCTTCGGGGAGCACGGACTCACCACCGAGCGCCGGCTGCCCTACGAGGAATCGATCCGCAATCCGCTGCTGGTCCGCTACCCGCCGCGGGTGCGGGCCGGCTCGCGCCCCGGCGGCCTGGCGCTCACGGTGGACCTGGCGCCGACCCTGCTGGAGCTGGCCGGAGCCCCGGTGGGGGACCATATCCAGGGGCGCTCCCTGGTTCCGTTGTTTACCGGCACGCCGGCGAATTGGCGAAGTTCGGTGCTGGTGGAGTTCTACACCTACGAGAATCCCTTCCCCCACCTGTTGGACCTGGACTACCGCGCGCTCCGCACCGGGCGGTACAAGTACATCCACTGGGTCCAGCACCCCCACCGTGACGAGCTCTATGACCTGGAAAGTGACTCGCTCGAGCTGAGGAACCTGGCAGCCGATCCGGCATTCCGGAGCGTGCGGACGGAGCTGAAGGCCGAGCTGGGACGCCGGGTACTGCACGCCATTGGACTGGAGGAACGGTAGGCCTCGGCGCCGTTGCACCCTGAACCGTCGAGCGCGACCTGGACCCCGGAAGCCCGGTCCTGGCCGGAGGTCATCCCGCTTGACGGCCCGCGCTCCGGGCGGCATTATGAGGCGCGGTTCATGACCAGCAGTTCCTGAACGACCACCTGGCATTTTCTCGCGGAGCACATGGTGCCCGCTCCTCCTCATTCCAGCTTCACCCCGCGTTCATCTCGTGGGCTGCATTCTTTGCCATTCCAGTGGATTGCAGGCTTCTCCATTCTCATGACAGGACGGGTATGAGATCACCTCGCTCCCGGAGCGGTGCGCTCCTCGCAATGCTCCTGTTGGTCCCGCTCGCCGCGCAGGCGCAGGGCGGTACCATCCGCGGCCGGATCACCCATGAGGGATCCAATCAGCCGCTCGCCGGCGTCCAGGTCTCCTTCGGCTCCCGGTCGACCCAGAGCCAGCAGGACGGCCAGTACGTCCTCACCGAGGTACCGGCCGGGAGGGATTCGCTCCGGGCCCGGCTGATCGGCTACGCCCCGGCGGCGCGCTCGGTCACCGTGACCCTGGGGCAGACCGTCACCGCCGACATCGCCATGACCGCGAGCGCGGTGAGCCTCGCCGAGATCGTGGTGACCGGATACGGGGAGCAGCGGGCCGGCAACATCACCGGCGCGGTCACCCAGGTCACCGCGGCGGACTTCAACACCGGCCGCATCGTAAGTCCGGAGGAGCTGATCCGGAGCAAGGCGCCCGGAGTGCAGGTGGTGGACAACAACGAACCAGGCGGCGGGCTCTCGATCCGGATTCGCGGCCCCACGTCGATCAACGCCAGCAGCGAGCCCCTGTTCGTGATCGACGGGGTGCCGATCGGAACCGGCGCCGGCGGCGGGCTGTCCGCGGGCCGGAACCCGCTCAATTTCCTGAACCCGCAGGATATCGAGAGCATCACCCTGCTCCGCGATGCTTCGGCCGCGGCGATCTACGGCGCCAACGCCGCCAACGGGGTGATCCTGATTCAGACCAAGTCGGGGCGGCGGGGAGCCACCCAGGTCGAGTATACCGGAAGTATGTCGGCCTCCAAGGTCACCCGGCTGCCCAAGATGCTCAACGCCACCCAGTTTCGGGCCGCGGTCCAGGAGTTCGCCCCCCAGAACGTGG
>DATFGC010000324.1:0-8397 GCA_035249765.1 Gemmatimonadales bacterium
CGAAGCCGCGGAGGGTAGTCAGCAGGTTGCTGAACGCGGCGAAATTGTCGAGCTCGAGGCGGAGCCGGGTTCCGTTGATGAACAGAAAATCGCCGGCCAGGCGGAGCTCCAGCTCGGATTCGCGGTGCAGCACGCTGATCGAGGCGCTCTGCAGCTCGTCCAGGGCTTTCTGGACGGTGGCGTTTTCCACCGGGTAGAGCTTGAGGGCGCGAAGGGCGGCGTAGAAGGTGAGCAGAAAGGTCCGGCCGGCGGCGCGGATGAATCCCTCGTCCGAGCCGGGCCGGGAGCCATGGAGCGCGTCTTCGCTCATGTGGGCCAGGCCCGCAGGGCGCGCACCGCGGCGTTGCGCACCGGCAGATCCTTGTCCTGCTGGATCCGCTCCAGCACCGCGCGGGCCTCCTCGTTCTGCAGCCGGGCGATGGCATACGCGGCACAGGTGCGCGCCTCGGAGGTCGCCCGGCGCCGGAAGAACCGCTTGGGCTCGAGGATCTCGAGCAGCACCGGCAGCGCCGCGGGGCCCGCCACCACCGCGTAGGCCTCGAAGAACTGGCGCCGCTCGGCCCGCTCCAGCTCATGGGGGCCCCTGCCCTGCACGACCGCCTCCAGTCGCCGCAGCGCGGCCCGGTAGCCCCTCGCCTGGACCGCCGCCAGCGCCGCCATCCGGACCGTCCGGTCGGGATCGTCCACCGCCCGCTCCAGCCCCGCCAGGGCGCCGGCCGACCCGATCTGCGCCAGGGCCTCGACCGCGCCCAGCCGCACCGCCGGCTCGGGGTGCCCCACCAGGCGGTCCAGCGCAGGCACCGCGATCTGAAGGGTGAGCCGGCGGCAGACCGCCACCGCGCCGGTGAGTCCGCCCGACTCCGCATTGTTGAGGATCCCCAGCAGAATGTCGGTATTGACCAGCGCCAGCCGGTCCACCGAGGCCTCCAGGATCGCCCGGATGGCGGGGCGCTTGAGGGCGGGAAGGAAGGTGAGCATGGTCTCCAGCCCCTCGGCATGCAGCTCGCCCAGGACCTCCCCCACATCCTCCTCCTCCGGAAGCGTCGCGGCCTCCTCCAGCGACTGGAGCAGCTGGGAGAGAATGGTCGGCTCGCTCAGCCGCGCCTGAAAGGAGAGCAGGTGCTCCCGCACCGCGGGGTCGAGTACCGTCACCCGCTGCGAAATGGTGCGGAACTCCCGGAGCAGCGCCGCCACCGTGCGGAACTCGCCCCGGGTCAGCAGGTTCGGGAAGAGCCCGTCGAGAATGCCGAGGATTTCCTCCCGCACGATGCTCGCGGGCTGCATCTCGAAGGTATCGAGCAGCGCGTCGAGCGCGGCCTTCCGCGCGTCGCGCGTGTACTCCTCCTCGACCTGGCGCCGCAGGGTCGCGGTCTCGCTCTGCTCCAGGAAGTAGAGGGTGGAATCGAAGTCGTCCGGGTCGGTTCCGGCGAGCCGCTCCGCCGCGTCGGCCCGGATCTCTTCCTTGACTGCCTGCTGGGCCGCGGGATCCTGCTGCATCGCCAAGTCGACCGCCTGGGGGTCGAGGACCATCAGGGAATCGGTGATGATCTCGGCGAACTGATACTCGATGTGCTGGAAATCCTGCTCCCAGAGCAGGGTAAGCAGGTCGTCGGCCGCGTCGCTGGCCAGCATCCGGGCCCGGCTCACCACCTGGAGGAAGCGCACCAGCTCCTCGTCCTCCACCCCGGGCCGGATGGTGAGGAGGCGCATCCCGTCCTTGTAGAGCATCCAGGCGAAGCTGTCATGCTTGCTCGGCTGGTGGTACACCACCTGGTCTTCCCAGGTGATGTCGGTCTCCACAATGGCCAGGATCAGCTGCGGCGTGGACGACCAGATCGGCCGGAAGGCCTCCCGGATGGCCTGTTCCGACCGCTGGTAGACGGGGTTGTTGGGGAGGTACATCTGGAACGCCCGGAGACCCTTCACGATGGTCCGCATCAGCTCCTCCACCTGGGTAGCAGGCAGCGCGAGTTCTGATCCGGTTGGAATCGTCACGGGCGGACCTCAGCGTCGCGAAAAGGGCCGAGGATTGGGAAAGTCCGGTGCAAAATACTCTGGGGCCATGGGTTAAGGCACTAGGGCGAAGGTCGTGCCGCCTCTTGAACTTCGGGTCCTGTTCGGTTAAGTTATGGTGTCCCTTTGGGTGTCGCCCCGCTCCTGACTTCCGCAGACGAGGATGCTCCGGCCATGCCGCTCACCAAACGCCAGAAGGAAATCCTGAGCTTCCTGGAGGGCCACATTCAGGCCCGGGGCTTCGCCCCCAGTTTCGAGGAAATTGCGGAGCATTTTTCCTTCCAGTCGCTCGCCACGGTGCACGAGCACCTCACCAATCTGGAGCGGAAGGGGTACATCCGGCGCTCCTACAACGAGAGCAGGTCCATCGAGGTGCTGCCGCCCAAGGGGATGAGCGGTGCCACCGAGGTCCCGCTGCTCGGGGTGGTCGCGGCGGGCTTCCCGATCGAAGCGGTGCTCCACCAGGAAACCCTTCCGGTGCCGGATGCCATGCTTCCGGCCCGGGGGCCCAACTACGCGCTCCGGGTCCGGGGCGATTCCATGATCGACGAGCACATCGTGGATGGCGACTTCGTGGTGGTGCATGGCCGGCAGACCGCCGACAACGGCGAGATGGTCATCGCGCTGGTCAACGGCTCCGAGGCGACCGTGAAGAAATTCTACCGCGAGCCCGGCGGCTGGGTGCGTCTCCAGCCCGCCAATCCCGCCATGCAGCCGCTTCGGTTTCCGGAGAATGACATCATGATTCAGGGCGTGGTGGTCGGCGTGATACGTCGTTACTAGGGAGCCAGGGAGCCAGGGAGTCAGGGAGCCAGAAAAACCGAAGATTCCCCCTGGCTCCCTGGCTCCCTGACTCCCTAGCTCCCTTTGAAGTACCCCCTCGCACGACTAAATTTCCATGCAATGGCGCGCACCTTTCTGGTCACGCTGCACTACGACGGCAGCGGGTTCGCCGGATGGCAGCGGCAGGCCGAGGGGCGCACGGTTCAGGCGGTTGTTGAGACCGCGCTCGAACGGCTGGCGGGGCTCGCGGTCCGGGCCCACGCCGCGGGACGCACCGATGCGGGAGTGCACGCCGTCGGAATGGCTGTGAGCTGCATCATGCCGGAGCGCTGGACCCCGGCGGACCTGCACCGGGCGCTCAACGCGCTGCTGCCGTGCGACTGCTGGGCCGAGTCGGTGAGGGAGATGCGCTCCGGGTTTCACGCGAGGACCTCCGCGACCGGCCGGCGCTACCGTTACCTCATCGGCACCGACCCGGCCGCGAGCTCGCCCTTCCGCCGGCGCTACGAATGGGCCCTCGGCCGACCGCTCGATTGCGACGCCCTGGAGGCCGCGGCGGACGCGCTCCTGGCCGAGCATGACTTCCACGCCTTCAGCGTCCGGAGCTCCCCCCGTGCCCACAAACGCTGCCGCATCCGCACCGCCCGGTGGTCGAAGCGGCCCGAGAACGCGGGGCTGCGATTCGAGATTGCCGCCGACCGGTTCCTGCATCACATGGTCCGGATGCTGGTGGGCACCATGGTGGACATCGGCCTGGGACGCCGGGCGTTGAGCGACATGGCCCGGCTGCTGGCCCTCGAGCCCGGGCTCACCACCAGCCCCCCGGCCCCGGCGCGGGGACTCTACTTCGTGGCCGCGGACTACCCCCCGGAGAGCTTCGCATGAGCCGCGCCCGGTTCGTCGCCATGGGGCTCTGCGGGCTGCTCGCGGGATGCAAGAGCGCCAACGACTCGCTGATTCCTCCCGCCAGCGCCCAGCGCGCCGCCGAGAATTCCGCGCTCAACACCTCCCGGCGCACCGCCGTGGTGGATGCCGCCAGCCGGCTTTCCTCCGCGGTGGTCTCCATCACGGTGTCCTCGCGCCGCCGGGTCATCGAGCGGAGTCCCTGGGATTTCTTCTTCATCCCCCGCGAAACCGAGCAGCTGGTGCCCAGCTCCGGCACCGGATTCATCGTGAAGTCGGACGGGGTGATCATCACCAACCAGCACGTGGTGGCGGGCGCCGAATCGATCACGGTGACCTTGCCCGACGGAACCGACCTTCCGGGAACGCTGGTCGGGGAAGACCCCACCACGGACATCGCCGTGGTCCGGGTCGACCGGCGCAACCTCGACGTGGTCACCCTGGGCCGGAGCACCGATCTGATGATCGGCGAGTGGGTGGTGGCGCTGGGCAATCCCTACGCCTTCCTCCTGGGCAACAGCGAGCCGTCGGTGACCGCAGGAGTGGTGAGCGCGACCCATCGCAACATCCTGCCCAACGACGAGCAACCCGGGCTCTACCTCGACATGATCCAGACCGACGCCGCCATCAATCCGGGGAATTCCGGCGGACCGCTGGCCAATGCGCTGGGAGAAGTCGTCGCGGTCAATTCGTCCATCTTTACCGGCGGCGGCGGCAGCAGCGGCTCCATCGGCCTGGGCTTCGCCATCCCGATCGAGCGGGCGATGCGGGTCGCCGACGAGATCCTCCGCACCGGCAGGGTGCAGCGGGCCTGGACCGGGCTCGAAGTCGCGGGCCCGAGTGCGATGCAGGACTGGAAGAGCCAGGGCGGCGTGACGGTGACCCGGGTGGCCGCGGATGGTCCCGCCGCGCGGGGCGGCATCACCGAGGGCACCATCCTGGTCGAGGCCAACGGGCGGCGGCTGCGCAACTATCTCGACTGGGAGGCGGTGAAGCTCGACCTCCACGTGGGCGACAAGGTCACCGTCCGGATCAAGCGCGGCAGCGGCACCCTGACCCGGGAGTTCACCACCGGCGACCTTCCCACCAGCACCGCCAACAAGGTGACCGTGCTGCGGGGGCTCGAAGTGGTTTCGGTGACCCCGGCGATTCAGGCGGAGCGTGGCCTGCGCGCTCCGCGCGGGGCCCTGATCGTCCGGGTGACCGACGAGGTGGCCCGCGGCACCGGGCTTCGGGAGGGTGACGTCATCCTCGCGATCAACCGCTCCCTGGTGACCAACGCGGAGCAGTTCGGCGAGCTGCTGGAGGGGTCCCGCGCCGACCAGGCCTTCCGGATCTATTTCGAGCGCGCCGGGCAGACCATCTTCACCGACCTGGTCTTCCGCCGGTGAACGACACCCGCTATCAGTCGCCGCTCGGGTCCCGCTACGCCTCGCCGGCCATGCAGCAGCTCTGGGGGGAGGCTCACCGGGTCGGGCTCTGGCGCCGGCTCTGGCTCGCGCTGATGGAAGAGGAACGCGCCCTGGGCATCGCCATCCCGGAGCGGGCGGTGGAGGAGTTGCGGGCCCACCTCGACGATGCCGACCTCGGCTCGGCGGCGCAGTACGAGCGTCGCTTCCGGCACGACGTGATGGCCCACGTGCACGCCCTCGGCGACCAGGCTCCTGCCGCCCGGCCCTACATCCATCTCGGCGCCACCAGCGCCTACGTCACCGACAATGCCGACCTGATGGTGATCCGGGACGGGCTCCGCCTGCTCCTGGGCCGGCTGGCGGCCCTCCTGCGGGCCCTCGCCACCTTCGCGGCCCGCCACGCCGCCCTGCCCTGCCTTGCCTACACCCACTTCCAGCCCGCCCAGCTCACCACGGTGGGCAAGCGAGCCACCCTCTGGGCCCAGGATTTCGGCTTCGACGCCGAGGAGCTGTGCCACCGGGTGGAGGGACTGGTCTTCCTGGGATGCAAAGGCACGACCGGAACCCAGGCCTCCTTCCTCGAGTTGTTCCAGGGCGCCCACCACAAGGTGCGGGAGCTGGACCGGCGGATCGCGGGGCGCATGGGCTTCGGGGGACCGGTTCCGGTCTCGGGCCAGACCTATCCGCGCAAAGTGGACAGCGCCGTGCTCGATGCGCTCTCCGGTCTGGCCCAGTCGGCCTCGAAGATGGCAGCCGATCTCCGGCTGCTCCAGCACGAAGGCGAGCTGCTCGAGCCGTTCGAGTCGGAGCAGATCGGCTCCAGCGCCATGGCCTACAAGCGCAATCCGATGCGGGCCGAGCGGATCACCGCGCTGGGCCGGTTCCTCATGTCGCTCCAGCAGAACGCGGCCCAGACCGCGGCAACCCAGTGGCTGGAGCGGACCCTGGACGACAGCGCCAACCGCCGGCTGGTGCTTCCCGAGGCGTTTCTGACCGCCGATGCGATCCTGATCCTCGCCACCAACATCGTGACCGGGCTCGAAGTGCGGGAGCCGGTGATCGCCCGCCACGTCGCGGAGCAGATGCCCTTCATGGCGACCGAGCGGTGGCTCATGCTCGGGGTCGCGGCAGGGGGCGACCGCCAGGCACTCCACGAGGTGGTGCGCACCGAGAGCCAGTTCGTGGCGGCCCGGGTGAGTGAAGGCCATCCCAACGACCTGATGGCCCGGCTGGCCGCCCATCCGGCGTTCGCCCGCATTCCCGCCGCCACCCTCGCCGCCGAGCTGGCGCCGGGGCAGTACACCGGCCGCTCGGAGGCGCAGGTCGGCGAGTTTCTGGCCGAGTACCTCGAAGCGGTCATCGCCCGGACCGCGGCGCATGCTGCGCCCGCGCCGGCCGAGGAGGTCCGGGTATGACGGTGGTCGCCCACAGCCGGCTTCCCCTGCCGCTCTGGCGCCGGGGCAAGGTTCGCGAAGTGTATCAGGTGGACGATGCCCGCCTGCTGCTGGTGGCGAGCGACCGGGTCAGCGCGTTCGATGTCGTCATGGCCGAGCCGGTACCCCGCAAGGGCGAGGTGCTCACCCAGATGACCGTGGCCTGGCTCAGCCGGCTCGAGCATCTCGGGCCCCATCACCTGCTCACCGCCGACACCGGGGAGATCCTCCGCGAGATTCCCGCGCTGGCCGGGCACCGGGACGAGATCGCGGGCCGGGCCATGCTGGTGCGCCGGACCGCGCCGGTCGCCTTCGAGTGCGTGGTGCGCGGCTATCTCTCCGGATCGGCCTGGCAGGAATACCGGCGGAGCGGCACCCTGGCGGGCGAGCCGCTTCCTCAGGGAATGCTCGAGGCAGCCCGCTTCCCCGGGCCGGTGTTTTCTCCGGCCACCAAAGCGGCGAGCGGCCACGACGAAAACGTTCCGGTCTCCGCGATGCGGCGCGCGCTGGGCGAGCCGCTCACCCTCGAGCTGGAAGCGAGGAGTATCGCCCTCTACCAGGCGGGACGAGACCACGCCGAAGGGCGCGGCATCATCATCGCCGATACCAAGTTCGAATTCGGCCTCGAGGGAGACGGCACCCTCCGGCTGATCGACGAGGTGATGACCCCCGACTCCTCCCGGTTCTGGCCCGCCGCCGATTACCAGCCGGGACGCACCCAGCCCAGCTTCGACAAGCAGCCGCTGCGGGACTATCTGGCGGGGCTTCGGGAGGCGGGCAAATGGGACGGGAACGCGCCCCCGCCGCCGCTGCCTCCGGACGTGATCAGGGCCACCAGCACCCGCTACCTTGAAGCCTATCGGCTGCTCACCGGTTCCCCTCTGCCGGATCCCGCCTGATGCGTGTCGCGCCCGAAGGCTGGCCGTTCCTTGCGATCGCCTGGATCGTGCTCGGAGTGCTGGTCTGGCAGCAGTGGTGGATCGCCGCCGGCCTCTGGCTCCCCATCGCCCTCTGGGTGATCGCCTTCTTCCGCGATCCGGTCCGGGAGGGCCCCCGCGGCGACGACCTGGTGCTGGCCCCGGCGGACGGCAAGGTGGTGAGCGTGATTCCGATGCACGAGCACGACTACCTCGGCGGCCCCGCGATCCGGGTCTCGATCTTCATGAACGTCTTCGACGTGCACGTGAATCGCTATCCCAGCCGCGGGCGAGTCGGGTACCGGGCCTACCTGAAGGGCAAGTTCGGCCACGCGGCGCCGGAGAAGGCCTCCACCGAGAACGAGCAGAGCAGCGTGGGGCTCGATTCGCCGCGGGGCCGGATCCTGGTCCGCCAGATCGCCGGCTCGGTGGCCCGCCGGATCGTGACCGACCACGCCGAGGGCACCGACGTGGCCCAGGCCCAGCGCATGGGACTGATCCGGTTCGGGTCGCGAGTGGACCTCTTCGTGCCGGCCGGGCTCACCATCCTGGTCAAGGAGGGCGACCGCACCCGCGCGGCGCAGACCGTGGTGGCGCAATGGAGCTGAGAGAGGGCCAGCCGGAGCGCCGCGCCGGCATCCGCCGGGTCGTGGTGGTGATCCCGAGCGCGTTTACGCTGGGGAATCTCTTTTTCGGGTTCTGGGCCATCGTACAGGCCTTCAACGGCAACTTCCGCCAGGCGGGCTGGTTCATCGTTTTTGCCGGGATCCTCGATTCCCTGGACGGCCGGGTGGCCCGCCGCATGGGCACCGGGAGCCGCTTCGGCGCCGAGCTCGACTCGCTGGTGGACGTCATCTCGTTCGGTGTGGCCCCCGCGCTGCTCATGTATTTCCTCGAGTTCTCGAGCACGGGACGATTCGGCTGGGTCGTCTGCTA
>DATFGC010000325.1:0-4083 GCA_035249765.1 Gemmatimonadales bacterium
CCCAGCCCGGCATGGGCGTGCGGCTCACCATCGACCGCGACCTGCAGTGGTACACGCAGCGCCGGCTGAAGCAGGCCGTGCAGCAGACCGGGTCCCAGTCCGGGTCGGCCGTGGTGATGGACGTCCGCACCGGCGAGCTGCTGGCGCTGGCCTCGCTGGGCGAGTCGGGACTGCCGGGCTCCGCCACCGTGTTCACCAGTCCCTTCGAGCCCGGGTCCACCGCCAAGCCCTTCACCGCGGCCACGCTGCTTGCGCTGGGCAGGATCAAGGGGACCGAAACCGTTTCGGGCGAGAACGGATCCTGGACCTACCCCACCCGGGGCCGGGCCACCCGCACCATCGAAGACACCCACGCCGAAAACGCACCCATGACGCTGGCGCGGGTCATCGAAGTCTCGAGCAACATCGGCATCGCGAAGTTCTCCCGGAAACTGCGATGGGAGGAGCATTACGACATGCTCCGCGCCTTCGGGTTCGGTGCGCCGACCGGGGTCGAGTATCCCTCGGAAGCGGCCGGGGCGCTGGTCCGGCCCGATCGCTGGGACCCGGGATACGACGCCGAGAGCATCGCGATGGGGTACCGGATCCAGGTCACCCCGCTCCAGCTCGCGCTGGGCTATGCCGTGTTCGCCAATGACGGGGTGCTGATGGCCCCCACGCTCATCCGGGAGATTCGCAGCGTGGACGGGGAGGCCCTCTACCGGATGGAGCCGGAAGTGGTGCGGCGGGTGCTGCCGGTGGAGATCGCGGCGCAGATGCGGGAGATGCTCAGGATGGCCGCGAGCGAGGCCGGCACCGGAAGCCAGGGGCAGGTGCTGGGAGGGATTCTGGGCAAGACCGGCACCGCCCGGCAGGCGGAGCACGGCAGCTACGCCAGCGGGAAGTATCGCGCCTCGTTCGTGGCGATTTACCCGGCCAAGGATCCCCAACTGGTCGCGGTGGTCACCATTCAGAACCCGGTGGGGGCCTACTACGGCGGACAGACCGC
Source organism: Gemmatimonadales bacterium (assembly GCA_035249765.1). Classification (GTDB taxonomy): domain Bacteria; phylum Gemmatimonadota; class Gemmatimonadetes; order Gemmatimonadales; family GWC2-71-9; genus JABFSM01. The sequence continues at coordinate 989 of DATFGC010000325.1, forward strand.
GGCGCCCACCACCGCCTCGATGCTCAAACAGGCGCTTTCGGCCCGGCAGAGCGTGATCGATCGCAGTGTGATTGCCCAGGCGGAACGGCGCAAAGACGCAAAGGCGCAAAGTGAGGGCGAAGCGGATATCGATGCGTCGGCCCCTTCGGTGAGGCTGCCGCTCCAGGACACCGTCCCCCGAAACGCCATGGTCCGGGTGCCCGAGGTGGCGGGGCGGGCGATCCGCGGCGCGGTGTTTGCCGTGCACCAGCGGGGGCTCCGCGCGCGAGTGGAGGGAAACGGCCGGGTGGTGGTCCGGAGCCTCCCCGCCGCGGGCGATTCGCTCCCGGTGGGCAAGACCGTGGTGCTCTTCGTTTCTCCATCCAGGACGCCGTGAGCGATCCACTCGAGCTGGTGTCGGCCCTTCGCCGGGCCGGGTTGCTTCGATCCGCGCCAACCCCGCTTCCCCGTTTCGCCGGTCTCTCCACCGACAGCCGAAGCGCCGGGCCCGGGACGTTGTTCATTGCGGTGCGGGGCACCCGGTCGGACGGCCACCGGTTCATTGCCGACGCAGTGGCCCGCGGCGCCGCTGCGGTGGTGGTCGAATCGCCCCAGGATACCCCGGCGCCGCAACTGGTGGTGCAGGATGCCCGGCGGGCCGCGCTGGTGCTGGCCCGCACCTGGTTCGGCGATCCCGCGGCGGGGATGCTGCTGATCGGGATTACCGGCACCAACGGGAAGACCACGACCACGGCCCTGGTCCGCCACCTGCTCAACCGGACCGGGGACGCGGGGAGCATCGGAACCCTGGGCGCCTTCGACGGCGCGGGCCGGAGCGTGCCTTCGGTGGCCGGATCGCTCACCACCCCCGGGCCGGTGGATCTTCAGGCCACCTTCGCGATGCTGCGCGACGCCGGGGTGGGCCTGGTCGCCATGGAGACCTCCTCCCATAGCCTCGATCAGGGCCGGCTCGACGGCCTGGTGTTCCGGGCCGCGGTGTTCACCAACCTGACCCGGGATCATCTCGACTATCACGGCACCATGGAGCACTACCTGGCCGCCAAGCTCAAACTCCTCGGTCTGGTGGACAAGGACGCGGTGATCACCACGAACGCCGACGACCCCGCCTGGGCCGCGATTCCCCGCACTCCGCACCTGGTCCGGTTCGGACGGCACCCCGATGCCGATCTCCGGGTGACCGATCAGGTGCTGGAAGCCACCGGGAGCCGCTTCCGGGTCGAGGGGCGTTTCGGCAGCAGGGACTTCTCGCTGCCGCTGCCGGGCGACTTCAACGTCTCCAACGCGCTGGCCGCCGCCGCGGTGGCGGTCGGGCTGGGGATGACGCTGGGCGAGGTGGCCGAGCGGCTGGCGGCGGCGCCCCAGGTGCCGGGTCGGATGGAGCGGCTGATCGCCGAGCCGTTCGTGGTGCTGCGGGACTACGCCCACACTCCCGACGCGCTGGAGCGCGCGCTCGAGGCGCTGCGGCCGATCACGCCGGGCCGCCTGATCGTGCTGTTCGGTTGCGGCGGCGACCGGGACCGGGGGAAGCGTCCTCTGATGGCGCGGAGCGCGGGGCGGCTCGCCGACCTGACGGTGGTGACCTCCGACAATCCCCGCACCGAGAGCCCCGAATCGATTCTGGACGAGATCATGACCGGCCTGCCCGCCGGAGCGGATCACCTCCGCATCGCCGACCGGCGCAGCGCCATCGCGGAGACCCTGGCCCGGGCCGAGCCGGGGGACACCGTGCTGCTGGCCGGCAAGGGGCACGAAACCTATCAGGTGGTGGGGAAGGAGTACCGGCCGTTCGACGAGAAGGAGATCGTGACGGAGTTGATGGGGAACGGGGAGCGGGGAACGGCGGGCAATGCGCTGGACTGACCGGGTCGTGCGCACCGCGCTCGGACTGTCCGGGCCCTACGGCGAGGTCGAATATACCGGGATCTCGACCGACACCCGGTCCGTCCCGGCGGGCACGCTGTTCGTCGCCCTGAAAGGAGAGCGGTTCGACGCCCACGATTTCCTGGAGCAGGCGGCGACGGCCGGGGCGGCGGGCGCGGTGGTGCGGCGCGGCACGGCGAAGATCCCCGGGCTGCTGCTCTATCCGGTGGACGACACCCAGCACGCGCTGGGGGAGCTGGCCCACGCCCGCCGCAAGGCCATTCCCGGTCCGGTGATCGCCATCACCGGCACCAACGGCAAGACCTCCACCAAGGAAATGATCGCGGCTGTGCTGCGCACCCGGTACCGGGTCGCGGCGACCCGGATCAATCTCAACAATCTGGTCGGCGTGCCGCTCACCATCCTCGAGGCGCCGGAGGACACCGAGGCGCTGGTGCTCGAGGCCGGGGCCAATCGGAAAGGGGAGATGGCCCGGCACCGCGAGGTCATCGAGCCCAGCATCGCGGTGATCACCAACGTCGGGGCGGGTCACCTCGAGGGCTTCGGAAGCAGCGAGGGGGCGCTCACCGAAAAACTCTCCCTGCTCGACGGGGTGGCCCTCGCGATCGTCGGCACCGAGCCGGGCACCCTGGCCGGACTGGCGAAGCAGCGGGCCCGGAAGGTCGTCACCGCCGGACTCGCCGGCGCCGACCGGATTCCGGCCCGGCTGGAGATGCTGCCCGATGGCCGTCCCCGCCTCAGCGTGGCGGGACATTCCTTCGTGGTGGACGCGCTGGGCCGGCACCAGGGCGGCAACGCGATGCTGGCCTGGGCGGTGGGCGAGGCGCTGGGCCTGGATCCCCGGCAGGCGGCGCGGAGTCTCGAGTCGCTGGAGCTGCCGGGAGGGCGGGGCGAGCTGCTCCAGGTCGGGGGACTCACCGTTCTCCACGACGCCTACAACGCGAATCCGTCCTCGTTCCGGGCCGCCATCGATCTGGCCCGAACCCTTCGGGGCGGACGCACCCTGGTGTTCGTGGCGGGCACCATGCGCGAGCTGGGCGACGCATCGGCCCCGATGCACGCCGAGATCGCGTCGGCGCTGGTCAGCCTGAAGCCCGACCTGCTGGCGGCGATCGGCGACTTCGTGCCGGCGCTGGAGCCCTACCGCGCGGCACTCGGGGACCGGCTGCTCACCGCCCCCGATGTGGAAGCGCTGGCGCCGCAGCTGGCCGCGC
>DATFGC010000326.1:0-5332 GCA_035249765.1 Gemmatimonadales bacterium
CGTCGCCGCGAACTGCCCCTGGGTGTAGTCACCGCTCACCGCTGACCGCTCACCGCTCACCGCACGAGGGGTCATCACCGCAAACCAGATCCTCCCCGCCGCCGGCACCTCCCGCCCGTGATCGGTCCAGTCCTCTCCCGAGCCCCGCCCGTGGTCGGTGGCCACGATCAGGGCGGTCCGGTCGCGGTATCCGGGCATCGCCTGCACCGTCTCCCACAGGGTCCGGATGAACCGGTCCCCCCGCTGGGCCGCGTCGAGGTAGAGGTCGTAGCGCCGCTCATGGGCCCATTCGTCGGTGTCACCCAGCATCACATAGAGCACCCGGGGCCGCCGAGCCTTCAGGTAGTGGAGGGCGCCCTGCTGGGTCACTGCGTCGAACCGGACCGTGCCCCAGTAAGGGGGCAGGTCCGCCGCCAGGGCGTTGAGCGCCCTTTCCACCGGGGTTGACGGGTTGTTGACCGGGGGGCCGTCCCCGTTGGTGTGGATCCCGCTCCGGGCCGCGTTCACGATGAAGGGCAGCACATCCCACGATCCGAACGCCGCGACCCTCCCCTGGAAGGCTGGCCGCCGGTTGAGCCACTCCAGCACGGTCACGTTGGGGTTGGGAATCTTGTCGTTGCTGTTGATCCGGTCGTCGGGTACGCCGCTCAGGAGCTCGTTGTACCCCGGGTAGGAGAACCGCTTTCCGTTGCTGACCCGGACCACGCTGCCGCCCGCCGAGTCTCCCAGGATGCGACCCCGGCTTGCCACCACGCTCCAGGTGAAGGGCATCAGGGCTTCCCGGCGCGCCTCGGCGGTCTCCCGCCAGAACCTCCGGATCAGGGCCGCGGTGTCGGCGACGCCGCCCGCCCGTTTCGAGATCAGCTCGCGCTGGGCGCCGCCGAAGAGCTCCTGCCAGCGGAGCCCATCGAGGGTGACGACGATGACGTGGTCGGCCGCCGGCGCCGCCGGCAGCTGAGTTACGGAGAGCAGGGCGAGCAGCGCGAGGGTGTGCATCGGTCGCTCCGATCGAGGTGATGCGATGAACTGAAGCCGACGAAGTGGCGCGAATCGTGCTAAAAACTATTGTGTGACTGCACACTCTTTCTTAATTTAGGTCGAGAGACAACCAAGGAGAGCGATTGGCGGTTCGAATAGGGTTCGCCTATAACCAGAAGCCTGTGCTGCCGGCGCCGAAGAAAGCCGGCGACTCCGCCGTCCCCGCGCTCGACAAGGCCTCCGCCAGCCGAGCCCTCCGCCCCGATCTCCCCCAGCCCGATCTATACGCCGAGTGGGATGAGCCCGAGACGATCGAGGCCGTCGCCGCCGCGCTCGAGGGTGTGGGCGAGGTCATCCGGCTCGAGGCCGACAAGAACTTCCCCCGGCGGGTCATGGAAGCGAAGCCCGACTTCGTTTTCAACATCGCCGAGGGGCTGTTCGGGGTAAACCGCGAGAGTCACGTCCCGTCGATCTGCGAGTTCCTGGGTATCCCCTATCACGCCTCCGATCCCCTTTCCCTGGCGCTCACCCTGCACAAGGGCCGGGCCAAGGAGATCATGGCCTACTACGGGGTGCCGACCGCGCCCTTCGTGGTGGCCAACACCCGGGCCGATGCCCGAAACGTCAATCTCCCCTTCCCGCTCTTCGCCAAGCCGGCGATGGAGGGGTCGGGGAAGGGTATCACCGAGAAGTCCCTCTGTACCAACCGGGCAAAGCTGGTGCAGGAAGTGGGAGACCTCCTCGACACCTATCAGGAGCCGGTCCTGATCGAGAGCTGGCTGCCGGGGCAGGAGTTCACCGTCCCGATCATGGGGAACGGCAAGGAGGCCCGCTGCCTGCCGCTGGTCGGCATGCGGTGGGAGGCGCTGCCGCTCGGGGCCAAGCCCATCTACGGGTACGAGGCCAAGTGGCTCTGGGACACCCCCGAGCACCCGCTCGATCTGTTCGAGTGCCCGGCCGATATCTCCAAGGAGCTGGCCCGCGACGTCCGCTCCGCCGCCATCTCCGCCTACCGGGTGCTGGGCTGCCGGGACTGGTGCCGGGTGGATGTGCGCTGCGACGCGGCCGGGCGCCCCATGGTGGTCGAGCTCAACCCGCTGCCCGGCATCCTGCCCAATCCGCAGGACAACTCCTGCTTCCCCAAGGCGGCCCGGGCCGCGGGCATGTCCTATGACGGGCTGATCCAGACGGTCGCCGACATCGCCTGGCGGCGGATCAGCGGCCGCTCGCTCCTCAAGAAGTCGGTGGATCGCAAGAAGGCCGCTGCGTGAAGATCGGGATTCTGTTCGACGGGGGCGGGCGGGACTGGGACCAGAAGGACGTCGCCGCGGTGATGACGAACGTCTCGGATATCCAGAGCTGCCTCCGGCGGGCGGGTCACGAGGTCAACCTCTTCCCGGTGCACCTGGGCGACGTGGCCTGGCTCCGCCGGATCCAGCGCCTCGACCTGGTCTTCAATCTCTGCGAAGGGGTCAACGGCTTCGCCCAGTACGAGGATCTGGCGGTGGCCGCGCTGGAGCTGTCCCGGGTGCCCTTCACCGGCTGTCCTTCCTGGCCGGTGACGATCTGCCACCGGAAGCACATCGCCAATACCCTGCTGGCGGCCTCGGGGGTTCCGGTACCGCCCTTCGTGCTGGCGCGGGGGATCACCCCGCCGACCGGGTTGCGCTATCCGGTGATCGTGAAGCCCTCGGGGGAAGACGCCAGCGTGGGTATCGACGCCGGCGCCGTGTGCACCACCCGGAAGGCGCTGCGCGACCGGCTGGCCAAGGTCTGCGAGCAGTGGGAAGAGGTGCTGATCCAGGAATACGTCGCCGGCCGGGAGGTCAACGTCGGATTCATCGGCCGGGACATCATGCCCCTGTCAGAGATCCTGTTCGACCGGATGCCGGAGGGAACCTGGCCCATCGTCACCTACGCCGCCAAGTGGGACACCGGCAGCGCCGAAGACCTCGGCACCCAGCCGGTCTGTCCGGCGGTGCTGACTCCCGAGCTCAACCGGCGGGCGGTACAGACCGCCCGGCTGGCGTGGGATTCCCTCACCGGCTCCAAGGGCTACGGCCGGGTCGACCTACGGATCACCGACCAGGGTGAAGTGTACGTCCTCGAGGTGAACCCCAACCCCGACCTCTCGATAGATGCGGGTCTGGCGCGGATGGGTCTGGCCCGGGGCTGGGATTACCCGACCCTCATCCACAAGGTCGTGGAAGAGGCGGTGCAACGGTTCGAGCAGGCCCGCGCCGCCGAGTCGCTGACCCAGCACGTCCCGGCGTGAGCTCGACCAGCGTGGGTACCCTGATCCGGCCCCTCACCGGCGCCGATCGAGCCCGCGTCGAGGCGATGACGCGCGGGACTGCCCTGTTCCGGCCCGAAGAAATTCCCGTTGCGCTCGACGTCTTCAACGCGGCGACCGGCGTCGGGCGGCCGGCCGACCCCGACTACGAGACCGCCGGCGCCGAGCTGGACGGGGTGCTGACCGGATGGATCTGCTGGGGGCCGACCCCCTGCACCCGGGGCACCTTCGACCTGTACTGGATCGTGGTGGACACCGCACGCCAGGGGCAGGGCATCGGAGGCGCGCTGGTCGGCGAGATGGAGCGGCGGGTGCGGGGCCGGGCCCGGCTGATCGTGGTCGAGACCGCCGGCCGGCCCGACTACGCTCCGACCCGGGCATTCTACGCCGGGCTCGGATATCAGGTCGCTTCGACCATTGCGGACTACTATGCGCCGGGAGACGATCTCGTCGTCTTTGTGAAGCGGTTGTAGCCGGGACCTGGGAGCTGGGAGGATGGGGTTTGGAGGAAAACCTCCAAGCACGAACTCCTATCCTCCCAATCCCCAAGGAGAAGGCATGAGCACCTGGCAGGAACTCCTGAAACACCGTTCCATCACCAGCCTCGAGGCGCTGGCCGAGCGGTTCGGACCGGAGCACTTCCCGGCCGAGCTGCACGATCGGCTCCGCCAGGCGATCGACAATTTCGAGTTCCGGATCTCCCCCCCGATGGTGGATCTGATCAAGTCGCCCGACGACCCCATCTGGCGGCAGTACATCCCCACGGTGCAGGAGCTCGAGGTGCACGACGGGATCGTGGACTCCCTCTCGGAAGACCGCGACAGCCCGGTTCCCAACATCACCCATCGCTACCCCGACCGGGCGCTCTTCCTGGTCTCGCCGGTCTGCGCCAGCTATTGCCGGTTCTGCACCCGGCGGCGCAAGGTGGGCGACCCCGAGAAGATCCCGATGTCCCAGTTCGAGTCGGCCTTCCAGTACCTCGAATCGCACCCCGAGATCCGCGATGTCATCATGTCGGGGGGCGATCCCCTGATGCTCTCCGACCGGCGGCTCGAGGCCATCCTGACCCGGCTCCGGGCCATTCCCCACCTGGAAATCATCCGGATCGGGAGCCGGGTGCCCTGCCACCTCCCCGAGCGGATCACCCCGGAGCTCTGCGACATGCTCCGGAAGTTCCACCCGCTCTTCATCAATACCCACTTCAATCACCCCGACGAGCTCACTCCCTCGGCCGTCGCCGGGCTCGGGATGCTGGCCGACGCGGGCATCCCGCTGGGCTGCCAGACCGTGCTGCTCAAGGGGGTCAACGACACGCCGGCCGTGATGGTGCGGCTGATGCAGCGGCTGCTGATGGCGAGGGTGCGGCCCTACTACATCTACATGGCCGATCAGGTGGCGGGGGGAGAGCACTTCCGCACCAGCGTCGCCACTGGTCTCGAGATCATGAAGGCGCTCCGGGGCTGGACCAGCGGGCTGGCCAATCCCTACTTCGTGATCGACGCCCCCGGAGGAGGGGGCAAAGTGCCGCTCCTGCCCGAATACGTCGAGAGCTTTTCCGAAGACGAGGTGGTGCTCCGGAACTTCAAAGGGGAGCGGTACGTGTACCAGCAGCCGGGCCACAAGGTATCAGTTTCGGATCCGGAGTACCTGCTGGAGCTATCAGCCCTCAGCCGTCAGCCTTCAGTCGCTGATGGCTGATGGCTGATGGCTGATGGCTGAAGGCTGAAGCTTCAAAAACGCTGCACCACCCCCATCTGCACCAGCCGCGGCATCCCCGGCAGGAGACCCCGGGTCCGGTCCACCACGTAGAGCCGGTCGGTCGCGTTCTTTACCGCCGCGAAGATCCCGGTGCCCGATCCGATCGGGTAATTGGCCGCCACATTCCACACCGTCACCGCCGGAATGGGACCCTGCTGGCCGTCGGCCACCAGGGTGGTGGTGTTGAGCGCGTCCCCGTACTGGCTTCCCACGTGAACCGCCTCGAGCGAGAGATCGAACCCCTGCGGTGCGGTCCATCCCAGACTGGCGGTGAGGAGATGGCGGGGAGCATAGGGAAGCCGG
>DATFGC010000327.1:0-4579 GCA_035249765.1 Gemmatimonadales bacterium
TAGCCCCAGCTCGCGGTCCGCACCGCCGGCGTCTCGAAGTCGTCGTGGTCGGCAATACACAGCGCCGCGTCCTTCCCCCGCAGCGCCTCGTACACGTCGTCGTCGAACCAGCTGGAGTGCCGGAACTCGAAGGCGGAGCGCCAGCCCCGGGGCAGGATCGCCAGGAACTCCGCCAGCCGAGGCAGGTCCTTCTTGAGATTGGGGGGGAGCTGAAAAAGGGTGGGGCCGCGCTGCTGGCCCAGCGCGCTGGTCACCCGGGTGAAATACTCCAGCGAGTCCGCCACGTCCCTGAGCCGGCCGTGGTGGGTAATCCGCTGCGAGGCCTTGATCGCGAACCGGAACCCGGGCGGAACCTTGGCGACCCAGTCGAGCAGCACGCTCTCCCTGGGCATCCGGTAGAAGGTGTTGTTGATCTCGACCGCCGGAAATCTGCCGGCATAGAATCCCAGCATGCCGTCGTCCGGCAGGTCCTTCGGATAAAATGTTCCCTTCCACTCCTTGAACGACCAGCCGCTGGTGCCGGCCAGGATCCGCATCAGCGTCCCCCGGCCGCTTTCTTCTTCGCCGGCCGCTCCGCCTTGGCCTCGGCCTCCTTTTTCTCGCCCTTGGCCAGGCTCGCCTTCAGCGCTTCCATGAGGTCGAGGATCTTGCCGCCCTTCTCCGGCTCCGGCTCGGCGGTGATCTCCTGGCCTTCGACCTTCTTCTGGATCGCCTCCAGCACCCGCTCCCGCACCGTGTCGTGGTACTGCTCGGGCTCGAACTCTTCGGTGGCCCCCTGCTCGATGATCTGCACCGCCAGATTGAGCTCGGCCGGCTTGACTTCTCCTTCGCCAAGGGGCACTTCCTTGGGCGAGCGGAGCTCGTCGGCGTAGTAGAGCTGCTCCATCACCAGCACTCCGTCCCGCGGCCGGAGCAGCACCAGGTGCTGGCGTCCCCGGGCGGCATACTGGCCCAGCCCGGCGCGCCCGGTCTTCTTGAGCGCTTCGGCCAGCAGACGGTAGGCCTTGTCCCCGCCCTTGCCGGGCCCGAGGTAATAGGCCTTGTCCAGATAGAGCCGGTCGACCGACGCCAGCGGCAGGAACTGAATCACGTCGATCGAATTGGTGGCTTTTTCGTCGAGCGCCTTGAGCTCTTCCGGCGTGAAGGTGACGTACTGTCCCTTGGCGAACTCGCGACCCTTGACGGTGTTCTCGCGGTCCACCACCACCTCGTGCTTGGGACAGATATACTGTTGCTTCAGCTTCGTGCCGCAATCCTTATGCAGCATGTTGAAGGACACTGACGCGGCCGATTCCCCGGTGGAATAGACTTCCACGGGGACAGACACCAGGCCGAACGAGATCGTGGCGGTACCGATGGACCGGGCAGGCATAGTCGACTCTCCAGAAGGACACGGACGGTAAGAAGAATCCGCCATGGATGCAAGTAAAGAACCGAAGCCGGACCTGCTAAGTGCTTATCGGGCCAAGCGTTCCCCCGACCGGACTCCGGAGCCGTTCGGGGGGTTCGACGCCGGCCCGGGCAAGCTCTTCGTCGTCCACAAGCACGCCGCCCGCCGACTGCACTATGACCTCCGGCTGGAAATGGAGGGCGTGCTGCGCTCCTGGGCGGTGCCCAAGGGGCCCTCCTACGATACCCACGACAAGCGGCTGGCGGTCCACGTCGAGGATCACCCGCTGGAATACGGAGACTTCGAAGGGCTGATTCCCGAGGGAAACTACGGCGCCGGCGCGGTCATCGTGTGGGACCGGGGAGAGTGGATCCCGGTCGAGGATCCGATCGAGGGACTGCGCAAGGGCAAGCTGTTGTTCGACCTCCGGGGGTACAAGCTCCGGGGACGCTGGACCCTGGTGAAGATCAAGACGTCGGAAAAGGACTGGCTCTTCATCAAGGAGCGGGACTCCTGGGCCAAAACGGAACCGGAGCCGATTCCCGAAGAATCGGTGCTCTCCGGACTCACCGTGGAGGAGCTCGGCGCGGGCCACACCCCCGCGGGCCGGATCCGGGCCGAGCTGGACCGGCTCAAGGCTCCAATCCGGCGGGTCGATCCCGCCAAGGTGGAGTTCATGCTGGCGGAGCCGAAGGAAGAGGCCTTCGCCCGGGCCGGCTGGATCTTCGAACCCAAGCTGGACGGCTATCGCGCCCTGGCCACCCTGGACGGCGGCGGGGCCGCCCTGAAGAGCCGGAACGGCAACGACCTGACGGCGTCTTTTCCCGACGTCGCCCGAGCGGTCCGGGCGCTCCCGGTCCCGCGGGTGGTGATCGATGGCGAACTGGTCATCCCCGACCGGGAAGGCGTCCCCAGCTTTCAGGCGCTCCAGAAGCGGGCCCGGCTCTCCCGCGCCATCGACGTGCGGCGGGCCGCGGCCGAGTCGCCGGCGGTGTTTTACGCCTTCGACCTGCTGGGCTTCGAGGACCGGGATCTCCGGTCCCTGCCCCTGACCGAGCGCAAACGGATCCTCCGCATGGTGCTTCCCCCGCTGGGGCCGATCCGCTTCGTCGATCATTTCGAGGAGGACGGCACGACGCTTCTGCAGCACGTCACCGGGCTCGGCCTGGAAGGGGTGGTCGGCAAGAAGGCGGACGCGCCCTACAAGGGCGGCCGCACCCCCAACTGGGTGAAGATCCGGGTGAAGCAGAGCGACGATTTCGTGGTGGTGGGGTTCACCGCCCCCAAAGGGACCCGGGGCGGGTTCGGCGCGCTTCAGCTGGGCGATCTGGTCGAGGGTGAGCTGGTCTACGCGGGACGGGCCGGATCGGGCTTCAGCGACAAGCAACTCGGCCAGCTGCGCCAAGTCCTCCAGGCGACGGCGCGAAAGACACCGCCCTGCAACGGACCGCGACCGTGGCCCTCGGGGGAAAGGCTGCCGGCCCGCCGTCCGATTCCGGACTCCAAAGACACCACTTGGGTCGAGCCGACCCTGGTGTGCGAAGTGCAATTCATGGAGTGGACCGAGGAAGGCCTGCTCCGCCAGCCGGTGTTCCTCCGCTTCCGCGACGACAAGAGGCCGGAGGAGTGCGTCCGGCAGGGTGCGGACAGCGCCGGCGCACCCGAAGCGGCCGACGATCCGCCGCCTCCGCAAGTGGTCCGGACCCCGGAGGTCCCGCTCAGCAACTTGAAGAAGGTGTTCTGGCCCAACGAGCAGTATACCAAGGGCGATCTGATCGAATACTACCGGGCGGTGTCTCCCTGGCTCTTGCCCTACCTCAAGGACCGGCCCCTGGTGCTGACCCGTTTCCCCGACGGGATCGAGGGGAAGTCATTCTACCAGAAGGACGCCCCCGACTTCACCCCGGACTGGATCCGCACCGTGCCGATCTGGAGCGAGGATACCCAGCGGCAGGTCAATTACTTCGTGTGCGACAATGTGGAGACCCTGCTCTACGTGGCGAACATGGGCTCCATCCCGCTGCACATCTGGGCCAGCCGGGCCGATTCGCTGGAGCTGCCCGACTGGTGCATCATCGACCTGGATCCCAAGGGCGCTCCGTTCCGCGACGTGGTCGAGGTGGCCCTGTCGCTGCACCGGTTGTGCGAAGATCTGGAGCTGCCCCACTACGTGAAGACCAGCGGCTCCACCGGACTGCACGTCCTGATCCCCCTGGGCCAGCAATGCACCTTCGACCAATCCCGGGACCTGGGTGAGCTGCTGGCCCGGGTCGTGGTAGGGGAGCTCCCCGAGATCTCGACCATTGTCCGGCAGGTCAGGGGCCGGGAGGGCAAGGTCTATCTCGACTATCTCCAGAACCGGCACGGGCAGCTCATCGTCGCGCCCTTCAGCGTGCGGCCCCTCCCGGGCGCGCCGGTGTCGATGCCGCTGACCTGGCGCGAAGTGAACCAGAAGCTGGAGATTGCCCAGCATACCATCGTCACCGCGCCGCAGCGGCTGGCCAGGCTCAAGCAGGATCCGGTGAGCCCGGTGCTCTCGGTCCGCCCCGATCTCCCAGCCGTGCTGGAGCGGCTGATGGCGAAACTCGCGAGCTAGCGAGTAACGAGTAGCGAGTAGCGAAGCGGGAAGCCGGCTTAGGGCCGCGGCCTGGAGGCGCGATCGATCGGCGCCGGCCGGGCGATCCGGCGGACCGGGCTCTGGGCCAGGAGCCGGAGTGCTTCCTGCACCGCTCGCTCGAGCTGGGGGTCACGGCCGGCGATGACCTCCTTGGCGGAATACTCGACCTCGATGTCCGGCGCCACGCCCTCATTCTCCACCGACCAGCGTCCGGTGAGATCGTAGAAGGCGAGGTTGGGTGCGGTGATCCCGCCTCCGTCGATCGTCCCGGGGACGCCGGTGGTGCCCACCAGTCCTCCCCAGGTCCGGGTGCCGACCAGAGGACCGATCTTGCGCTGCCGGAACATGTACGGCAGGGCGTCACCACCGGAGCCGGCCGACTCATTGATGATCATCACTTTGGGGCCGAAGATCCCGGCGGTGGGCGAGGTCGATGGCCTTCCCTCCCGGGTGGCGAAGTATCCCATGAGAGTCCGGCTGAGCTCGTTGGCGAGGTAGTCGGCGACCTGTCCTCCCTGATTGTAGCGCTCGTCGATGACCGCGCCCTCCTTGTGCTGCTGGGCGAAGTAGTA
>DATFGC010000328.1:0-11389 GCA_035249765.1 Gemmatimonadales bacterium
AGCTCGCCTCCCAGCTGCACCGCGGCGGGCTGGACGCCGGCGCTTCGGCGGCGGGACCCGGACCCAGCATGGCGGCGGCGATGGCGGTCCTGCTGGCGGAGCGGCTGGAAGAAGTGAACGCCAGCATCAGACGATTGCGGAGCGCGAGTCAAACCGAGATGGCTCACGCGGCACGCATTGCGATGAAACGGCTGCGCTACCTGCTCGAGCCGTTCGGGAGCTCGTCCCGGCTGGCCGCGACCGCGGTCCTGCGCCTCACCGCGGCACAGGACGCCTTCGGGAAGCTGCATGATATCCAGCTCCTCGCCAGCCGCATCACCGGCCACCGGGCCAAGCCGGCCTTTCGCGCCGCGGTGCGCCGCAATCTGCAGACTGCCTTCCGGGAGGCCTGCCGGCTGAGCCGGTCCCGTGATCTCAAGACGGCGCGGGATGCAACCAGCCGGCTTATTCGCCGGCTCGAGCTCCGGGGCTAGCGCCGCCGCGGCTCAGGCCGGGCCGGTCTTTCTCACCAGCTTGAATCCCTGGCCCAGTGCCGCTGGAATTGCCGCCAGGCCGAGCACGATCATCCAGTCCCCCGCCGGGAGCGGAACCGTCCCCAGGACGGCCGCCAGCGGCGGAAGGTGTACCGACACGATCTGCAGGGCGGTCACCAGAGCCACCGCCCCGAGCGCCCACCGGTTGGAAAGCAGGTGCCTCGGGGTGATGGCCGGGCCTCGCCGCCGGGCGTTGAGGAGATGGAAGAGCTGGGCAAAGGCCAGGGTCATGAACGCCACCGTCATGGCCCGGCGGGGATCGGTGTCGCCTCTGGAGAGCGCCCAGGCGTATCCGCCCAGCGTCGCCGCCGCGATCAGGACGGCGTACGCCGCGATCCGCTTGAGGAATGAGGCCGAGAGGATCGCTTCGTCGGGGTCGCGCGGGGGACGGCGCATGATATCCGGCTCGGCGGGCTCCAGGGCCAGAGCCAGCGCCGGAAAAGTGTCGGTCACCAGGTTGAGCCAGAGGATCTGCACCGGAAGCAGCGGCGCCTGCCCTCCGGCGACCGTCGCCCCCAGCAGCACCACCACCTCGGCCAGATTGCAGCTGAACAGGTAGAACACGAATTTGCGGATGTTGTCGAAGATGACCCGTCCCTCTTCGACCGCGGCGGCGATGGTGGGGAAGCGGTCGTCCTGGAGCACCACCGCGGCCACCTCCTTGGCGACGTCGGTGCCCCGTTTGCCCATGGCCACTCCGACGTCCGCCTTCTTGAGCGCCGCGGCGTCGTTCACACCGTCGCCCAGCATCGCCACGATTCCGCCTGCATCCTGGTAGGTGGTGATGATGGTGAGCTTGTCTTCCGGGCTCACCCGGCTGAATGCCGCCACCCGCTCCAGGCGAGCGGCCCGGTCCGGTTCCGCCACCTGGGCCAGGTCCTTGCCGCTCATCACCTCCTGTCCTTCCTGGAGAATGCCCAGCTCGCGGGCGATCGCCTCGGCGGTCAGCTGCTGATCGCCGGTGATCATCACGGTGCGGATGCCGGCTTCGTTGAAGCTCCGGATGGTGTCCTGCACCCCCTCGGCCGGAGGATCGATGATCCCGGCCAGCCCGACGAAGCCGAGCCCGGTGAGGGCGGATTCGTCGGTCGAGGAGACCGGCGCGGAGGCCAGCGCGATCACCCGGAGTCCGCGGGAGGCCAGCTCCCGGTTGGTCTCGAGGAGCCGGGCGCGGCCGGCTTCGTCGAGCGGCTTCTCACCGTCGCCCTCGAGCATCCGGGTGCTGAGCTCGATGATCTTCCCCGGCGCGCCCTTCACCAGGGCCTGGGTGGACCGGTCTCCCGCGGTATGGAAGGTGGCCATCAGCATGCGCTCGCTCGAGAAGGGCACCATGCCGGTCTCGGGCTGTTCCCGGAGCAGCGCCTCGCGCTCCAGTCCCGCCTTGCGGGCGGCCACCAGCAGGGCCGCGTCAGTCGCATCGCCCCGGACGGTCCAGCCCTCGGCCGCCTGAGTCACCTCGGCGCGATTGGCCAGCGCGCCGATGGTGAGGGCGAGCCGGAGTGCGGCATCGTCCTTGGCCGAGACTTCGCGGTCCTTCTCGGTGAGCTTTCCTTCCGGTGCGTAGCCGGTACCCGAGATGGTCACCTCGCGGCCGGCAACCCAGAGCACCTGCACCGTCATCTGCCCGGCCGTAAGGGTCCCGGTCTTGTCGGTGCACACCCGGGTCACCGATCCGAGGGTTTCGACCGAGGGCAGCCGCCGCACCAGGGCATGCCGCTTGGCCATCCGGCGGACGCCGACGGCGAGGGCGATGGTTGCGGTGGCCGGGAGGCCTTCGGGGATGGACGCCACCGCCAGCGCAATGCCGGTTTCGATCAGCCGGCCGAGGGCCTGGCCGTAGAGCGCGCCGATCCCGATGACCACCGCGCCGATCGCGAGGGCGAGCCAGACCATCCGGCGGCCCAGGGTGTCGAGACGGCGCTCCAGTGGGGTGCGCTCATCCTCGATCTCCTCGACCAGCTGGCCGATCCGCCCCAGCTCGGTCCCCATGCCGGTGGCGACGACCACCGCCTGTCCGGTTCCCGCCGCGACGGTCGTTCCCTTGTAGATGCTGTTGATCCGGTCGGCGAGCGGAGTGTCGGGGGGCAGGGGAGCGAGCTGCTTGACGACGGGGGCGGATTCGCCGGTGAGCGGCGCCTCGTTCATCCGGAGGTCCGCCGCGGAGAGCAGCCGGGCGTCGGCCGGCACCGAGCGGCCCTCTTCGAGCTCGAGGACGTCGCCGGGCACCACGGTACGGGACTCGATCTCCACCTTCTTGCCGTCCCGCAGCACCAGCGCCTTGGGAGTCTCCAGGTCGCGGAGCGACTCCATGGCCCGGCGGGCGCGCAGCTCGGTGACGAAGCCCAGCAGGGTGTTGATGACCAGCACCGCGCCGATGGCGGCCGCATCCACCAGGTCGCCAAAGGCCAGCGCGACCCCGCACGCCGCCGCCAGCAGCAGCACCACCACGCTCTTGAGCTGGGCGATCAGGATACGCCAGGCAGAGACCGGGCGGATCACCCGGAGCTCGTTGGGTCCCACCCGCCCCAGCCGCTCGGCGGCCTCCGCCCCGGTCAGGCCTTCGGGGCGGCTCTCCAGTTCACGAAGCGCGTCGTCGGAGGGGCGTGCGTGGTAAGGGCTGTCCGGCATCGCGCGGGATCACACGTCGCACAGGGCGACGGCTTCCCGGAGCGAGGTCATCGGGTCGCGAGTGGGCACGAACTCGTGGGCGAGATAGCCGGTAAAGCCGCGGTCGGCGATGGCCCGGCACACGGTGCGCCAGTTGAGCTCCTGGGTATCGTCCAGCTCGTTCCGCCCCGGTACCCCGCCGGTGTGGAAGTGGGCAATGTGCGGGAAATAGTCGCGGATGGTGCGGATCACGTCGCCTTCCATGATCTGCATGTGGTAGATGTCGTAGAGCAGCTTGACCCGCGCCGAGCCGACTCCCTCGATGACCTTGACCCCGAAGGCGGTCCGGTCCCCCATGTAGTCCTTGTGGTCCACCTTGCTGTTGAGCAGCTCGACGCACACCGTAACGCCATGTCGCTCCGCCGAGGCCGCCACCCGCCGGAGCCCGGCAATGCAGTGCGTCGCTCCCTCCTCGTCGCTCCGTCCCTTCCGGTTGCCGAACATCGCGATCAGGTTGGGCACCCCGGCCGCCGCCGCAAGGGGCAGGGTCCGCTCCAGCTCCTCCACCAGCATGTCGTGCCTGGCCGGATCGTTGAAGCCGCTGGAGAGAAAATCCCGCCGCCTGGTGGGATACCCCATGGAGCACACCAGCCCGGCCTCCCGCACCACCGGCCATTCCTCCGGTTGCAGCAGGTCGATCGCCGGGAGGCCGATGCGCTTGCACCCCCGGGCGAATTCCGCCAGCGGGATCTTGTTGTAGGGCCAGTAGGAGACGGATTGTTTCAGGCGGCCGGCGGCGAGGGAGGCGGCTGGACGGCTGGACGGCCCCTCGCTGCGCTCGGGAGGGACCTGGACGGCTGGTGACTGCTGCCCATTGCCCATTGCCCCTTGCCTGACACCAAGGCCGGTCATGGCGACCAGGCTCGCCACTGCTTCACGACGATTCATCAAAACCTCAAGTGCTTGAGATACCGGTAACCGACCTTTGCGCTGTCGAAGGGCGAACCCGGAGTCACGTCCTGCTCGTAGAAGTAGTGCTTTGCCCCGGCCTGGCCGGCCCGCCGGAAGATCCGCTTGAAATCGATGACTCCCGTGCCCAGGTCGGCAAAGCCTCTGGCGGGCTCCGGGGTCATGTCCTTGACGTGGAGCAGCGGGAAGCGGCCAGGGTACTTCGCGAAGTAGTCGAGCGGATCCCGGCCTCCCTTGGTGATCCAGTACAGATCCATTTCGAGCTGCACCAGCGTGGGGTCGGTTTCGGCGAGCAGGACGTCGTAGCCGATCGTTCCCTCGAGCGGCGCGAACTCGAAGTCATGGTTGTGATAGGCAAACTGGATCTTGCGGGCCCGGCTGGCTTCCCCAGCCGTGTTGAACAGCGCCGCCACCCGCTTCCAGTCGTCCAGCGTCTTGCGCTCGGCGGGGCCGATGAAGGCCACCACCACGTAACGCTGTCCCACCGCCGCCGCGTCATCCAGGGTGCGGTCCCAGTCGGCCCGGATCGCCTGGAACGGAACATGGCCCGACGGCGCGGTCAGGCCGTGGCGATCGAGCATCGCGCGGAGGGATGCGCCGGCTCCCCCTGGAAATCCGGCAAATTCGACTTCCCGGAAGCCGATCTCCGCCACCCGGGCCAGGGTCCCTTCGACGTCACGCTGCAGATCCCGGCGCACGGTGTAGAGCTGGATGCCGATGGTGGCCAGGGAGCCTGGGAGCCGGGGAGCCAGGGCGCCAGACCAGTCCCCAACCCCCAACCCCCAGGCCCCAACCCCCAGCCCCTTCAGGAACTCCCTCCTCTTCACAGCTCGTTCCTCTTCATCGCGTCGACCGCCAGCGCCGCGGCCCGCGCGGTGAGCGCCATGTAGGTGATCGAGGGATTCTGGCAGGCGGAGCTGGCCATGCAGGCTCCATCGGTCACGAACACGTTCTTCGCGTCCCAGAGCTGATTCTGTCCGTTGAGCACCGAGGTCTTCGGGTCCCGGCCCATCCTCGCGGTTCCCATCTCGTGAATGCAGTGCCCCGGCGGGTTGTTCGCGTCGTGGGTACGGATATTGGTCGCGCCCGCGGCATCGAGCATCTCCGCCGCGGTGACCTGCATATCCTTGAGCAGTGCCCGCTCGTTGGGACCCCAGGTGCACTGCACCTTGAGGGCGGGGATGCCCCATTTGTCCGTGAGCGTGGGGTGGAGCTCGATCAGGTTGTCTTCCCGCGGCAGACATTCCGCCCAGCCGCTGATCGAGAAGCGCCACGGCCCCAGTCCCTGCCGGAGCAGCTCCTCCTTGAACTCCTTGCCGAATCCGTTCCTCGGCCTGGGCAATCCTCCCCGTCCCCCGCCGCCCTGAAAGCCGTATCCCCGCAGAAAATCGGGGTGCTTGTCCTTCACGTTCCGGAACCGGGCGATATAGATCCCGTTGGGACGCCGCCCGTAGCTGGTCTGGTCTTCCATGCCGGGAATCGTGCCGCTGGCGCCGGCCCCGTAGGCGTGATCCATCAGGTTCCGGCCCAGCTGCCCCGAGGAATTGCCCAGGCCGGCCGGGAAGCGCGGCGTCTTCGAGTTGAGCAGCAGCCGGGCCGACTCCATGGTCGACGCGCAGAGGAAGATGATCCGGGCCTGGAATTCCAGCGGCTGCATAGTCGCCGCGTCGATCACCCGCACCCCAGTGGCGCGGTCCCGCGATTCGTCGTAAATGACGCTCTCGACCACACTGTTGGGCCGGAGGGTCAGCCGTCCGGTGCGCCGCGCGGCGGGCAGGGTGGACCCGATGCTGGTGAAGTACGAATGGGTGATGCAGCCCCGCTCGCAGGGGCCGCAGTAGTGGCAGGCGGCGCGGCCGTTGTGGTTCCGGGTGAGGATGGCCACCCGGCCGATGGTGAGCAGCCGTTCGCCGCCCCACTTCGCCCGCACCCTGTCGCGCACCACCCGTTCGGCGCAGCGCAGCTCCATGGGGGGGAGAAACTGTCCGTCCGGAAGCTGGGCGAGGCCCTCGGGCTGGCCGCTCACCCCGATGAAGCGCTCGACGTGATCGTACCAGGGGGCGATGTCGGCGTAGCGGATCGGCCAGTCCACCCCGATGCCCTCACGGACGTTGGCCTCGAAGTCGAGATCGCTCCAGCGGTACACCTGGCGCCCCCACATGATCGAGCGCCCCCCCACCTGCCGGCCCCGGAACCAGGCGAACGGCTTGTCGGGGTCGTTCTCGTAGGGATTCTCCCGGTCGTTGACGAAGAACTTCGAGCCCCACTCGTCGCAGGCGTAGCAGTTCTTCTGAACCGGCTGGTCGCGCTCCAGCGCCTGACGGTCGCCCCGCCCGCGAAACCGGACTTCCCAGGGCTGGATGTGCTCCACATAGTCGCGCCCGGGGTCGATGTCGCGCCCGGCTTCGAGCACCAGGGTCCGGAGGCCGCGCTCACACAGCTCCTTGGCCGCCCAGCCTCCGCTGATGCCGCTGCCGACGACAATGGCGTCGAACGTCTGGCCCCCTCGCTGCGCTCGGGGCGGCGCCTGCGGCGCCGGCATCAGCCGCCTCCCACGGGGACGCACCCGTCGAACCGTCCGGGAATGATCGGGGTCGTCCGCTGCATCTCCGCGACCGGTCTCGAGGTGAGATAGCCGAAGACAATGCTGCCCTTGAGCGACGCGTACGCGGCCTCCGGGGTGCCGGACGCCCCGGACGCCCCATCGACCTGCTGCAGCCACGACGCCCGGGCCCCCGGATCAAGCTCGGCGAAGGACTTTCCGCGTGCTTCCCGGCAGCGGGCGTCCCAGGCATCGAGCCCGCCCAGCAATTGCCGGCGCTCCGGATCGGGATACCACTCCGCGAAGAGCAGGTCCACGAATGCCGGCACGCCGACGTCGACGGCGCCCGGGGTATCGGTTTGGGGAAGGATGGTGTCGGCCAGAGCGGTCACCAGCGCCATTTGCGCCGAAGTCAGCGCCTGCCCCGCCTGGGCCCCCGCACGCTCATGGATGCCGGCGCCCACGCGGTATCGCTCCGCCGCCGAGAGAGGCGAGAGCAGCGGTGACAGCGCGGTTGCGCCGATGAGCGTGAGTGCTTCGCGTCGCTGCATGGCGAGTCCGGGGAGGGTTGTTCCCGAAGGTAGGGGCCACTCCCGGCCGCGTCCAGTCGGGCGTATTCTCTACCATGAGTCGAGCCGCGTCTCCGATCGCCGAGCTTCTCGGGGTCAGCAAGTCCTTCGGCTCGGCACGGGCGGTGGATGACGTCTCCTTCGCGATCGCCCGGGGCGAGTTCTTTTCCCTGCTGGGACCCTCCGGCTGCGGCAAGACCACCACCCTCCGGCTGCTGGCCGGTCTCGAAATCCCCGATGCCGGGGACATCCGGCTTGGCGGCGCCTCCGCACTCCCGCTCCGCCCCTACGAACGGAAGCTGGGCATGGTGTTCCAGAACTATGCCCTGTTTCCCCATCTCACGGTGGAACGCAATGTGGCGTTCGGCCTGGAGCGCCGGCGGGTGCCCCCGGCCGAAGCGGCACGGCGGGTGGCCGACGCGCTGACCCTGGTGCGGCTCGATCCCGGAGAGTTTGGCCGGCGCCGCCCGGCCCAGCTTTCCGGGGGGCAGCGCCAGCGAGTGGCGCTGGCGCGAGCCCTGGTGCTCGAGCCCGACCTGCTCCTGCTCGACGAGCCGCTCGGCGCCATCGACGAAAAGCTCCGCCGCGATATGCAGCTCGAGCTGCGCCAGCTCAGCCGGGCGCTCGGGGTGACCTTCGTCTACGTCACCCACGACCAGGACGAAGCACTCACGATGTCGGACCGGATCGCGGTAATGGATCGCGGCCGGGTCGCCCAGCTGGGAACCCCCGCGGAGATCTACGAGTGCCCCCGCACCGAATTCGTCGCCACCTTCATCGGGGAGTCCAACCTGTTTACCGGTGAGAGCGGCCGGCGAGTTTCCGTCCGTCCGGAGCGGATGAGCATCGTCTCGCGGGGCGGGAGCCTTCCCGTCCGGCACACCCAACGGCTGGGCACGGTGGAAGAAGTGATCTACCAGGGCGACATGCTGCGGGTGCTGGTCCGCCTCGACTCGGCGGAACGCTGCACCGTGGCCCTCCGGAACGACGGATCCCTCCCCCGCCCGCTGCCCTGGTCCAGCGGAGCGCCGGTGCTGGTGGGGTGGGATCCCGCCGACGCCAGGATCCTCGAGGCACCGTGAGCCTTCGCCGGCGTATCCTCGCCGTGTTTGCCCGGCGCCCGGCACTCGGCGCCTGGGGACTGCTCGCTCCGGGGGGCGCCTGGCTCCTGGTGTTCTTCGCGCTCCCCATGATGCTGATGCTGGGAGTGAGCCTGATGCCGCGGGGAACCTACGGCGGCGTCGAGCCCGGGTTCACCCTGGAGCACTACCGGCGCTTTCTCGACCCGGTCTACCTCCAGGTGCTCTGGCGGACCGTGCTCTGGGCGGCCATCACCACCGCCATCTGCCTGCTGGCGGGATATCCGCTGGCCTGGGCCATCGCCGCCAGCCGGAAGCGCCGGGCCTTCCTGCTCTTTCTCGTGGTGCTGCCGTTCTGGACCAGCTTCCTGGTTCGCACCTTCGCCATGATCTTCCTGCTCCGGGACACCGGGCTGATCAACTCGGCGCTGCTCGGGCTGGGCGTGATCGAGGAGCCGGTGGCGCTGCTATACACGCCCTTCGCGGTGCTCACCGGACTGGTGTACGGCTTCCTGCCGCTCATGGTCCTGCCGATCTATGCCTCACTGGAAAAGCTCGACCCCGCCCTGCTCGAGGCCGCCGAGCTGCTGGGGGCGCGGCCGATGGCGAGGTTCCTCCGGGTGGCGCTGCCGCTCTCGCTGCCGGGGGTGATCGCGGGGATCCTGCTGGTGTTCGTTCCCTCGATGGGGTCGTTCCTCACCGCGGATCTCCTGGGCGGGGCCAAGCAGGTGATGATCGGTAACCTGGTGCAGAACCAGTTCACCTCGGCCCGGAACTGGCCCTTCGGGGCCGCGGCCTCGTTTGCGGTGATGGCCGTGGTGCTGGCGGCGGTCTGGCTCTCGCTCCGGATCCGGGACCGCGAGGACATGGAAACCGGGCGATGAGACCGGCGCCCCGGTGGGTCCTGCTGATTGCCGGTGCGGGTTATGCATTCCTCCACCTTCCGGTGCTGGTCCTGGTGGTGTTCAGCTTCAATGCCTCGCGCTACTCGGTGAGCTGGACCGGGTTCACCCTCGACTGGTACCGGGCCCTGGCCGGCCGGGCCGACCTGTGGCGCGGGCTGCGCGCCAGCCTGATCGTGGGCACCCTCTCCACAGTGGCGGCGGCCGGGCTCGGGACCCTCCTGGCGCTCGGCATCGCCCGGGGACGGTTCCGGGGCCGGCGCGGCATCGAAGGGCTGCTGACCCTGCCGCTGGTGACCCCCGAGGTGGTGACCGGAATCTCCCTTCTGCTGCTCTTCGTGCTGCTCGGGATGCCGCTGGGCCTCACCACCATCACCATCGCCCATATCGCCTTCAACATCGCGTTCGTCGCGGTGGTGGTGCGGGCCCGGCTCGCCGGGATGGACCGGAGCCTGGAAGAAGCGGCGCTCACCCTGGGAGCCGACGAGCTGACCGCCTTTCGCACCGTGACCCTGCCCGCGCTCCGGCCCGGAATCGCGGCGGGAGCGCTGCTGGCGTTCATCATGTCGTTCGACGACTACGTGATCACCTCTCTGGTGGCCGGCCCCGGATCCTCCACCCTGCCGGTGGTGGTGTACGGCATGGCCCGCCGCAATGTGGAGCCGACGATCAACGCGATCAGCACCATCATCCTGCTGGGCACCTCGTTGCTGCTCTACGCTGCCCATCGAGTCATTGCGAGGGCCGAAGGCCCTCCAGTCATTGCGAGGGCCGAAGGCCCGAAGCAATCCCGCTGGATCGCCACGGGCCCTTCGGGCCCTCGCGATGACTATCGGCCTTCGGGCCCTCGCGATGACTATCGGCCTTCGGGCCCTCGCGATGACTATCGGCCTTCGGGCCTTCGCGATGACTAGTCGGCGGGAGTTTCTCGCTACCACATCCGCGCTGGTGGCCGCCGCGTGCCGGGGCCGGAGCGACGCCCCGCCGGCCGGAAGCGCCGAGCTGGGGCCGCTCGAGTCCCGGCTCAACATCTACAACTGGTCGGACTACATCTCTCCCGAGGTGATCCCCGGTTTCGAGCGGGAATTCGGGGTGCGGGTGACCTACGACACCTTCGAGAGCAGCGAGGAGCTGCTGGCCCGGCTTCAGGCCGGAGCCTCCGGGTACGACCTGGTGGTTCCCACCACTTACGGGGTTTCGGCGCTGATCGAGACCGGACTGATCGCCCCGCTCTCGACCCGCTATCTCGAAAACCTGGGCAACCTCGCACCGGTCTTCCGGGGACTTCCCCATGATCCGGAGAACCGCTACACCGTGCCCTGGCAGTGGGGCATGACCGGGATCGCCTGGCGGACCGATCGCATCGCCGATGCCCCCCGGAGCTGGAGCGTTTTCCTCGACGCGAGGTTCGCGGGCAAGATGACCATGCTGGACGACCCCCGGGACGTGCTGGGGGCGTTCCTCCGCTACCGGGGCCGGTCGGCCAACTCGGTGGACCCGGCCGAGCTGGCCCAGGCGGGCCGGGACGCGGCCGCCGCCCGGAAGCATCTCAAGGCCTACCTCTCGGCGCCGGTGAAAGGACAGCTGATCGCGGGAGACGTCTGGCTGGCGCAGCTGTGGGACGGGGACGCGGCCCAGGCGCGGAAGGAGCAGCCCGCGATCGCCTGGGTCCTGCCGGAGGAGGGAAGCACGATGTGGATCGATTCCCTGGTCGTTCCGGCGGCGGCGCCGCACCCTCGCGCGGCCCATGCGTTCATCGATTACACCCTCCGCCGCGAGATCGCCGCGAAGATCTCCGCGGCCACCGGGTACGGCAGCCCCAACCGGGCCGCCATGCCGCTGATCCCCAATCCGGTGCCCTATCCCGACCAACACGAACTCGCCCGGCTCGAGATCCAGAGGGATCTCGGCCGGGCGAGCGCGCTGTGGGATGAGGTATGGACCCGGGTCAAAAGCGGGTGAGAGCCCTGTCACCCTGAGCGTAGCGAAGGGGCCACGCTCCGCCGCTTCGCTGCGCTCAGCGTGACGGGTTCCGCTTACATCTTGTGCACCGCGAACCCATCGATGTGCACATCCAGGTTGTGATTCACCCGGATCCCGACCAGCCCGCCCACATCGCCGTTGGGGGCGTCGATCTGAGCAACCTGCTTGCCGTTGATCTTGAAGGTCAGCTTCTTGCTGGCCGCGT
>DATFGC010000329.1:0-4051 GCA_035249765.1 Gemmatimonadales bacterium
GCCCTTCAAGGAGGGCCCCCGCGCCGCCGAGATGGCGAAGCGGCTGACAGCCCTCGGGCTCACCAGAGTCCGGCTCGACGGAATCGGAAACGTCCTCGCGGAGTACCCCGGCCGGAGCCGCAAGCCACTGATCGTCCTGTCGGCGCACCTGGATACCGTGTTCCCGGAAAGCACCGACGTGCGGGTCCGCCGGGAGGGCACCCTGTTTCGCGGACCCGGCATAGCCGACGACTGCCGCGGCCTGGCGGTTCTGCTGGTGACCGCGCGGGCCCTCACCGAAACGAAGGTTCCCTTCGAGGGGACCATCCTGTTCGCCGCCACCGTCGGCGAGGAGGGACTCGGCAACGGCCGGGGGGTCCGGCATCTGGTCGAGAAGGAGCTCCCCGGCCAGGTGGACTATTTCCTCACCGTGGACGTGAACGATTTCGAGGTGGTGAACCGGGCGGCGGGAAGCCGGCGCTACGAGGTCACCTTCGAGGCGCCGGGAGGCCACAGCTACAGCGATTTTCCGATGCCCCATCCGATCCATGCGCTGGGGCGCGCCATCGCCAAGGTCGGCGCCTTCGAGGTGCCGTCGAATCCCAAGACGACGTTTAATGTCGGAATCGTCCGGGGCGGAACCGCCGTGAATGCGATCGCGGCCAGCGCCGCGATGGTGGTGGACCTGCGCTCCGAGAGCGGCGAGGAGCTGGCCCGGCTCGATGCCCGCTTCCGGCGCGCCGTGGAAGAAGCCGTGGTGGAAGAGCGGGCTCGCTGGCCGATGTCGAGCGCGCCGCTCACCGCACGGTGGGACACTCTGGGTATTCGCCCGGGCGGAGTGGTGCCGGAGTCGAGCACCATCGCCCGGATGGCGGTTGCCGCCGGCAAACAGCTCGGCGTTTCGGTTCGATTCGCCTCGGCCAGTACCGATGCCAACATCCCGATGAGCCTCGGCATCCCCGCCCTCGCAGTCGGTCACGGAGGCCGCGGCACCGCGGAGCATTCCCTGGCCGAGAGTTACGAGGACGGTCCCGAGGGGTACCGCGGTCCCCAGTGGCTCCTGTTGCTGGCCGCGGCGCTGGATCGCGCGCCCGCGGGAAGCCCCCAGGCCCCCTCGAACTTCCAGGCAGTCTCCTTCCTGGGCGATACCTTACGGGAATTTCCGCTCTCGGCCGCTGCCCGGGCCCGCTCTGAGCAGCAGCTCGCCGAAGCCAGGGCCGCCTTCGAGCGGGCCCCGGAGAATGCCGACTCCATCGTCTGGCTGGGGCGCAGGCTCGGATATCTGGGACGAATCCGCGAGGCGATCGAGGTCTACACCAGGGGTATTGCCCTTCACCCCGACAACCCGTGGCTCTATCGTCACCGGGGACACCGCTACATCACCGTGCGGGAGCTGGACAAGGCAATCGCCGATTTCGAGCGCGCCCGGGCCCTGGTTGCAGGCCGCCCCGACCAGGTGGAGCCCGACGGACAACCCAATGCCCTGAATCAGCCGATCGGCACCCTCCATTCGAATATCATGTACCATCTGGGCCTGGCATATTATCTCAAGGGCCAGTTCTCCCGGGCCATTCCCATCTACCGTGCCGAGCTCGCCTCGGCGCACAACGACGACCGCAGGGTCTCGACCGCGCACTGGCTCTACATGGCGCTCCGGCGTCTGGGAAGAGCGAACGAAGCGGCCCGGGTGCTGACCCCGATTCGGCGGGACATGAACGTCATCGAGAACGACGCCTATCATCGCCTGCTGCTCCTCTACAAGGGAATCCTCCCGGCCGATTCGGTGCTGGCGGTAACCCCATCCGGCGAGATGTCGGTCACCGATGCCACCGCCGCCTACGGGATCGGGAACTGGCACCTGTACCACGGACGCGCCTCGGCCGCCCGGGAGATCTTCCGGCGGATCGTGGCCGGCGGACAGTGGGGGGCTTTCGGATACATCGCCGCGGAAGCGGAGCTGGCGCGGAGAAAGTGAACGGTGAACGGTGAACGGTGAACGGTGATCCCATGACTACGGTCGAGACTCGCCGGGCAAAGTATCCCGATGTGCGAAACCTGATCGGCGGGGAGCGGGTCGAGGGAAAGGGATCCTTCCTCGACGTGGACGCTCCGGCCGACGCATCGCTGCTTTCACGGGTTCCGCTCTCCACAACGGCCGAGCTCGACCGGGCGGTGGCAGCCGCGGCGGCGGCGTTTCCCGAATGGGCCAGAGCCCCGCTCAAGGAGCGGGTGCAGGTGTTCTTCCGCTACCGCACCCTGCTCGAGCAGCACATGGACGAGCTGGCCGGCCTGGTTACCGAGGAGCACGGGAAGCTGCCGGAGGAGGCCCGGGCCGAGGTGCAGAAGGCCATGGAGGTGTGCGAGTTCGCCTGCTCATTGCCCCAGATCGTCGCCGGAGAGGTCCTCGAGGTGAGCCGGGGGGTGGAGTGCCGGAGCGACCGCCATCCCCTCGGCGTCGTGGCGTCTATCGCACCGTTCAACTTTCCGGTGATGATCCCCAGCTGGACCATTCCCAACGCCCTTGCCCTGGGCAACTGCCTGGTGCTCAAGCCTTCGGAGCTGGTCCCGCTTTCCGCGGCGCGGCTGGGCGAGCTGCTCACCGAAGCCGGGCTGCCTCCCGGGGTGTTCAGCATCGTCAATGGGGGGCAGGAGGTCGTCGAGGCGATCTGTGACCACCCCGATATCGCCGCGATCAGCTTCGTGGGCTCGACCCGGGTAGCCAAGCTGGTCTATCGCCGGGGGACCGCGAGCCTCAAGCGGGTGCTCGCCCTGGGCGGAGCCAAGAACCATCTCATCGTGCTTCCCGATGCCGAACCCGCCCTCGCGTCGGCCAACATCGTGGCCTCGATGGCGGGATGCACCGGGCAGCGCTGCATGGCCGCATCGGTCATGGTGGCGGTCCGCGAGACCGACCACATCGTGGCCCGGCTGGTCGAAGAAGCCAGCAAGCTGGTCCCGGGCCGGACCCTTGGGCCGGTCATCAGCCGGGCCGCCCGGGAGCGGATCGAGGGCTACATCACCGAAGCCGAGGCCGAAGGCGCCCGGGTCCTGCTCGATGGGCGCGGGGTCGTGGTGCCGGGCCGGGAAGCGGGTTTCTATGTGGGGCCGACGGTTCTTGACCAGGTGCGGCCCGATATGCGCATCGCCCGCGAGGAGGTGTTTGGTCCGGTCCTCGCCATCATCCGCACCGGGAGTATCGATGAGGCGCTGGCGGTCGAGAACGCGTCGCCCTACGGCAATGCCGCCTCGGTCTATACCGAGAGCGGCGGATCGGCCCGCTACGTGGCGGAACGGGTGGGCGCCGGCATGGTGGGGATCAACGTGGGGGTCCCGGTCCCCCGGGAGCCTTTCTCGTTCGGCGGATGGAACGAGTCGAAATTCGGAGTCGGCGACATCACCGGCCACGGCTCAGTCGAGCTGTGGACGAGGAGCAAGAAGATCACGACGAGGTGGAGTTCGACGTAGGCAATAGACAATAGGCACTGGGCAATGGGTAGTCGGCAGTGGGCAGTCCCCGATTGCCGATTGCCCATGGCCACTGCCCTTCTTGCAACCTTTGCCCCCGCCGGCGCGTCAGAGTTTCATCCCCTGCGGAGTCCGTGATGAACAGCCTCTGGCACGACTTCCGGCTGGCCCTGCGGTCCCTTCGGAAGAGCCCCGCCTTCGCGCTGACCGCGATCGTCACGATCGCCCTGGGCATCGGCGCCAGCACGGCGATTTTCAGCGTGGTGAACGCGGTCCTGCTGCGTCCCCTGCCCTACTCGGACCAGGGGCGTCTGGTCACCATCTGGGGCGATCTCACCGCGCGGAACGTCACCGATTTCCCGATGCCGCCTGGCGATCTCTACGACCTGCGGCAACAGGGCACCCTGTTCGAGCAGACGGCGGCGATCGTGACCTTCCGGCAATCGCTGCGCAATGACGAAGGGCAATCGGAGCTGGTGCCGGCCGCGGCAGTCACCACCAACTTTTTCCGCACCCTCGGCACCCGCGTCGTCCAGGGGCGCGACTTCGAGGAGAGCGACGGAACTCCGCAGCCGGCGCCGCCCCAGGGACCGCCGGGGCAGCCCCC
>DATFGC010000330.1:0-2881 GCA_035249765.1 Gemmatimonadales bacterium
GAAGCAGGGCTGGTGGCCGCGATGAGCCATCAGCCATCAGCCGTCAGCCATCAAACAGCGGCCATCAGTCGCGGGCCTCGCAAGCGACTGAAGGCGGATGGCTGAAGGCTGATGGCTATACCGTGGCTCGCGTACGGTTCATCGTCCCCCGCTCGGCCAGGGCGGCCTGCGCCGCGGCCAGTCGCGCGATGGGGACCCGGAAGGGGGAGCAGGAGACATAGTTCATCTTCTGGGCTTCGCAGAACGCCACCGCGGCCGGCTCGCCGCCATGTTCCCCGCAGATCCCCAGCTTGAGATCCTGACGCTCCCGGCGGCCCAGGCTCACCGCCATGGAGATCAGCTTGCCTACCCCTTCGATATCCAGCTCCACGAACGGGTCGGCGTCGATGATGCCGCGCTCCAGGTATTCGGGGAGGAACACCCCGGCGTCGTCCCGGGAGAGGCCCCAGGCGGTCTGGGTGAGGTCGTTGGTGCCGAAGGAGAAGAACTGGGCCTCCCGGGCGATCGCGTCGGCGGTGAGGGCCGCGCGGGGCAGCTCGATCATGGTGCCCAGCAGGTAGGGCACGGTGAGTTGGCGCTCCCGGAAGACCTCTTCGGCCACCTGGCGCACGATCAGCGCCTGCTTCCGGAACTCCACCACGTGGGCCACCAGGGGGATCATCACCTCGGGCTGCACCCGGCCTTTGCGGTTGGCCACGGTGCAGGCCGCCTCGAAGATGGCCCGTGCCTGCATCATGGTGATTTCGGGATACATGATCCCGAGCCGGCAGCCCCGGAGCCCCAGCATAGGGTTCACTTCCGAGAGGGCGGCGATGGTGCGGTTGACCTCCTCCACCGTCTTGCCCAGCTCCCGGGCCAGGGTGACGATTTCCTCCGGCTCCTTGGGCAGGAACTCGTGCAGCGGCGGGTCGAGCAGCCGGATGGTCACCGGATAGCCTTCCATGGCCCGGAAAATTCCTTCGAAATCGGTCCGCTGCATGGGAAGGAGCTTGGCCAGGGCCTTCTGCCGTCCGGCCGCATCGGAGGCGAGAATCATCTCCCGCATGGCGGTAATCCGCTCGCCCTCGAAGAACATGTGCTCGGTGCGGCAGAGCCCGATCCCCTCGGCGCCGAAATCGCGGCCCCGGTGGGCGTCCGCCGGCGTGTCGGCATTGACCCGGACCCGCAGGTGCCGCATGCCGTCGGCCCAGCCCATCAGCCGGGAGTAGTGACCCGAGAGCTCCGGCGGCACCAGGCGCGCCTTGCCGGCGTAGACCCGGCCGGTGCTGCCGTCCACCGTGATCCACTCGCCCTCAGCGATCCGGCGCCCGTCCACCGAAAACGCGGGGGCCCGTTCGTCCACCTCGATGCCGTGGGCCCCGGCCACGCAGGGCTTGCCCATCCCCCGGGCCACCACCGCGGCGTGGGAGGTCATCCCGCCCCGCGCGGTGAGAATCGCCTTGGCGGCGACCATGCCGTGGAAATCTTCCGGACTGGTTTCCCGGCGGACCAGGATCACCGGCTCACCCTTGCGTCCCCGGGCTTCGGCGTGATCAGCCTCGAAGATCGCAGCGCCGCTGGCCGCGCCGGGTGACGCGGGCAGCCCGGTGGTGAGCAGGTCGAGGGTGGCCTTGGGATCGATGGTCGGATGGAGCAGCTGATTGAGATCGTTGGGCGGGACCCGCGCGATGGCCTCTTCTTCCGAGATCAGCCCCTCGTCCACCATGTCCACCGCGCAGCGGACCGCCGCGTGTCCCGAGCGCTGGGCCCGGCGGGTCTGCAGCATGTAGAGCCGGCCCCGCTGGATGGTAAACTCGAGATCCTGGACGTCCCGGAAGTGCCGCTCCAGGGTCCGGGCCACCCGCTCCAGCTCCTGGAAGGCGTCGGGGAGCTGCTCGCGCAGCCGGGAGATGGGGACCGGGGTTCGGATGCCCGACACCACGTCCTCCCCCTGGGCATTGAGCAGGTACTCGCCGTAGAGGGCCCGCTCCCCGTTGGAGGGGTCGCGGGTGAAGGCGACCCCGGTTCCGGAGTCTTCACCCATGTTGCCGAACACCATCGCGACGATGTTCACCGCCGTGCCCATGGTGTCGGGAATGTCGTGCAGCTTCCGGTAGTCGATGGCCCGCCGGGTATTCCAGCTCTCGCACACCGCCGCCACCGCGCCCCAGAGCTGATCCATCGGGTCGTCCGGGAAGGGCTTGCCCGACTCCCGCCGGATCAGCTCCTTGAATTCCGCCACCACCTCGCGCAGCGATTCCCAGGGCAGGTCGATGTCCCGCGCGACCCCGGCCGCACGCTTCCGGCGCTCCAGGGTCTCGTCGAACGCCCGCTTGGGAACCTCGAAGACCACCCCGCCGTACATCTGCACGAAGCGGCGATACGAGTCATAGGCAAAGGCGGGATTGTCGGAAAGCCGGCGCAGGCCCTCGACCGTGGTGTCGTTGAGCCCGAGGTTGAGGATGGTCTCCATCATCCCCGGCATGGAGACCGCCGCGCCGGAGCGGACCGAGACCAGCAGCGGATCGGCGCCGCCGCCGAACTGCCGGCCGGTGGCGGCCTCGAGTCTTCCCAGCGCCGCTTCGAGCTGGGGGCGCAGCCGGGGCGGGAAGCTCCGGGTCTCCAGGTAGGTCGGGCAGAGCGAAGAGGAAATGGTGAAGCCGGGAGGCACCGGAATACCCAGGTTGGTCATTTCGGCGAGCCCGGCGCCCTTCCCGCCGAGCACGTCCTTCATCGCCGCGGTGCCCTCGGCGCGGCCCTGTCCGAAGAAATAGACCAGCGGCTGCGGCGCCGTGTCGGTCATGTCGGCGTCGCTACCAGGGGGCGAATCGCTGCGGCGCGCTCCTCCGGGGTGACCGGCACCGGGTAACGTCCCGAGAAGCAGGCGTGGCAGAAGGAGGTG
>DATFGC010000331.1:0-5634 GCA_035249765.1 Gemmatimonadales bacterium
GCCGCTGGTGATCATTGACGGCACCATCAGCCGGGCCTCGCTGGCGGACATCGCCTCCGAGGACATCGAGCGGATCGAAGTCATCAAGGGCGCCGCGGCCAGCTCGCTGTACGGCTCCGACGCCGCCAACGGGGTGGTACAGATCTTCACCAAGCGCGGCAGGAACCTGGCCGACGGAAAGCTCCTGGTCACCCTGCGCAACGAGGTCGGCGCGTCGTTCGTGACCAAGCGGATTCCCAATGCCAATGTGCATGCGTTCAGGCTCGCGCCCGACGGCAGCTTCCTCCGGACCGCCACCGGCAACCGGACTCCGGAAGCCGACGGCATCGCCGACAACCGGTACCCGGAGTACTTCGATCACCAGGACGAGGTGCTGCATCCCGGCCTCTTCTACACCAACTACCTGTCGATCGGGCAGCGGCGCGGGGCGACCAACTTCAACGCCTCGTTCCAGAACACCCACACCGAGGGCGTGATCTTCGGGCTCAAGGGGTTCGGGCGGCAGAACTTCCGGCTCAACGTGGACCAGCAGCTCACCCCGCGGGTCGATCTCGAGCTGTCCACCTTCTACGGCCGGTCGGACAACAACAACACCGCGCAGGGGACCGGCGCGCCGTTCTTCGCCATCACCTTCGTCGAGCCCTACATCGACCTGTTCGCCAAGAACCCCGACGGGACGCCCTACCGGGCCTTCATTCCGGACCGGCTCTCCAACGCCTCCAATCCGCTCTACCGGTTGGCCAACGAGGAGCGCAACACCGAGCGCAGCCGGTTTACCGGCGGCGGGCGGGTGCGCTGGCGGATGCTGGACTGGCTCACCGCCGAAGCGAACTACAACTTCGACCAGGAGCGGGACGACTTCAGTCTCCTGGTGCCGTTCGGCTTCCTGAGCGCCACCGGCGCCCCGACCGACGGCAGCTTCCAGCGGGATGCCTTCACCGGGCGGACCTACAACGCCGGCGCCACCATCACGGCGGCGGGAAGCTGGGGCGGGATCACCAACACCACCCGGGTCAGCTACGTCTACGAAGACCAGACCAACAGCTTTGTCCGGGCCTCGGCCGACCAGCTGATCGTGAAGCAGGTGCCTGAGCTGGCCGCGGCCGATCCCTCCAGCTTTGACGCCACCTCGTCCAACCAGACCATCCGGAACCGGAACGCCTTCGCCATCACCACCTTCGACATCAACGACAAGTACATCGTCGACGGACTGATCCGGCGGGACGAGTCCTCGCTGTTCGGGCCCGAAGCACGGCGGCAGTACTACTACCGGGTCTCCGGCGCCTGGCGGGCCAATGAAGACCTCCGGATCAGCGGCTTCGACGAGATCCGGCTCCGGGCGTCCTACGGCACCGCGGGACTCCGGCCCGGGTTCAACTACCAGTACGAGGCGCTCTCCACCGCCGGCGGCTCCTTCAGCAAGGCGATCCTCGGCAACAAGTTCCTCAAGCCGGCCCACTCGGCCGAGTTTGAGGTGGGCGGCAACCTCGAGATGGGCGGCGGCCGATTCACCGTCGAGTACACCTTCTCGCGCAAGGACACCAGGGACCAGATCCAGCTGGTGGACCTGCCCTCGGTGGTCGGCTTCACCAACCAGTGGCAGAACGTCGGCTCGCTCCGCTCCTCGACCCACGAGGTCGCGCTGGGCTACCAGGTCATCAACAACCGGGACATGGCGTGGGTGGTGAGCGTCACCGGCGACCGGACCCGGCAGAGCATCACCGATTACCCGCTTCCCGAACGCCTGAACGGGTTCGGACAGCAGCCGGCTACCTTCTTCCTGGGCCAGGGCGCCAAGCTCGGCGTTATGTACGGGAACAAGGCGGTCCGGACCATCAACGAGCTCTATGACGATCCGGCCAAGAAGGCGCTCTCCGGCCCGGGCCAGACCTGGGATCCGGCCAAGTTCATCGTGAACGAGGAAGGCTTCGTGGTCTCCCTCGCCTCTCACCAGTGCGGCGCCGACCTCAAGAAGCTGGGCACCAAGAATCCCGACGGCACCGGCGGGGTGGCCTGTCCGGCCGGCGAGCGGCCGATCAATTACGTCACCTGCAAGACCTTCGCCAGTGACGGCAGCTGCACCACCACCACCGACATCGTGGAGATCGGCGACGCCAATCCGGACTTCAACGCCAGCTTCGCCTCCACGTTCAACTACAAGCGGTTCAGCGTCAGCGGACTGGTGGACTGGACCCAGGGCGGGAACATTTACAACGGCACCAGGCAATGGCCGTTCTTCGACAACCGCGACCGGGTCTACGACCAGAGCGGCAAGCCCGAGGCGGAGAAGAAGTCGCAGTCGTACTACAACTACTTCTACAACGGTCTCAATGCGCAGCAGTACTTCGTCGAGCCGGGGACCTACGTGAAGATCAAGGAGCTGTCGGTCAACTACACCCTGGTCCGCGATCAGCTCCGCAAGGTCGGCCTCGGCCGGCTGGAGAACGTGCGGCTGGGCCTGGTGGGCCGGAACCTGTTCACCTTCACCAAGTACTCCGGCTACGATCCCGAAGTTTCGGGCATTGCCGGCGACCCGTACCAGTTCCGGATCGACTGGTTCTCGTATCCGCACTTCCGCACCTTCACCGGTGTGGTCGAGATCGCGTTCTGAGGCGCCGACCCGACTCTCACGAGGATATCGTTCATGCGTAAGCTGACACAGTGGTCCCGGCTCGCGGCGGTGCTCGCGGTGGTCGGCACGGCGGGGTGCAAGAGCCTCGAAGTGACCAACCCGAACGCGCCCGATGCCGAGCGCGCCTTCTCCGATCCCGGAGCGGTCGCCGGTCTGGTCACGGGGGCCATGCGCACCTGGGTCCAGGTCCGGGAGAACTACGACGGCGCTCTGGTCCTGACCGCGATGGCGGACGCCTATACCGCCTCGTGGAACAACTTCAACCTCCGGTACTACACCTCCTACGGAGTGGAGTGCCCGGAGCGCTGCGGCTGGGACAACCGGCCCACCTCGAACTTCCGCTTCCAGGTCGAGGCGTTCTGGTACGGATACTACGGCCTGCTCTCCTCGGCCAACGACGTGCTCACGGCCATCCGGCAGAACGAGGTGATCATCGGCAGCCAGGCCTCCACCGACCAGCTCGAAGCCATTTCGGTCATGCTCCAGGGGGTGGTCTTCTCCTCGATCGCCCTCAATTACGACCAGGGCTTTGTGGTCACCGAGGCGACCGATCTCTCCAACCCGCTGGCCCTGCCGCTGGAGGACCGGGCGGTGCTCCGGGACAGCGCCATCGCCAAGTTCGACCAGGCCGTCGCGCTGCTGACCGCCTCACCCTTCTCCAGCTCTCCTTCCACCTGGCTGGGTGTGGTGAACGGCAGGAGCTACTCGAGCGCGGAGTGGATCAAGCTGATCCGCACCATGCAGGCGGAAGCCCTGGCCTACTTCCCGCGCAACGCGGCGGAGAACGCCCAGGTGAACTGGAGCCAGGTGGCGACCTATGCCTCCGGCGGATTGAGCTCGGGCGCCGCGGTAGACTTCGAGTTCTACCAGGACTTCGTCACGATGTTCAGCGGGCTCAAGAACTGGAGCAATGACATCACTACCATGCGGGTGGACACCCGCCTGGCGCACATCATCACCGCCGGCCCCGATCCCTCCAAGGTCCACGCGGATCCGTGGCCCGGCGTCTCCAACCCGCAGCCCAACGCCTTCGACGCCCGCGTCGGAGACGGTTCCTGGGGTCCGGCGGATGACTTCCTGGGGAACGGCACCGTGGCCGAGACGGCCAACGCCGGGTCGGACTTCGCCTGGACGCCGCACAACAACATGATTCCGGCCCGGGGGCAGTTCCACCAGAGCAACCTGGGTCACATCCGGTATTCCTACGCCGCCTATCCCGGCTACGGCCTGCCGGAGCAAGACGGCACCGGGCAGATCCCGACCTATACCGCGACCATGAACGACCTGCTCTGGGCCGAGGGACTGATCCGGGGCAACGGGAGCGCGGCGCAGGCCGCGGCGCTGATCAACAACACCCGGGTGGGCCGGGGCCATTTGACGCCGCTGACCGGCGGCGAAGGCCAGGCGGCGCTGCTCGCGGCGCTGCAGTACGAGCAGGACATCGAGCTGCTCGGCATCGGACCGACCCCGTTCTACAACCGCCGGCGGATCGACGGGTTGTGGCCGATGACGCCACGTCATATGCCGATTCCCGCCAAGGAGCTTTCAGTGCTCAAGCTGGAGCTCTACACATTCGGTGGTCCCGAAAACCCGGCCGGACTGGCGCCGGGAGCGGGTGCACCGAGCCAGTCGGTTCGGAGCGCAAGGGAGATCGGCGAAGCCATGCTGAAGGCCCAGGTCCGTGAGGCCAGACGGCATAAACGGAACTGAGCCCCGCGTACGGTACGGCAAACGGGCGCCCGAATGGGCGCCCGTTTTGTCTGTGTCACCCTGAGCGCAGCCGTCGTCCTGAGCGAAGCGAAGGAGAAGGGGCGGAGTCAGGTCCCATCTCGGTGCTCGGGAGTGGGTGAATGCCGCCGGGGCCTGCGGTTCGGTCTCCTCTCAGAGAAAATTCATCGAACACTCACCGACGCCCCCTCCGGCACACCCACTCCCCGCGCCCGCCCCGCTTCTACGCCCCACCGCTCCGGCTCCGGGTGGGAGGGTCCCTACGGGGCTGGCAGTTCGCGCTCATGCGCGAGAGTCATAACTCGTTCTGCCGCTCACTGACGCCCCTAGGGGCCCTCTTCACCCTGCGCCTGAAGCCTCGCGCGTCCCACCTCGTTCGGTCCGCCCAGTCGCTGCGCCCGCTCCGGCTTCGGCTCGCGGGACAGATAGCTCGACCGATAGCCGATAGCTGATAGCCGATAGCGGGTTTACTTCGCCGTCACCCACATGCGCACCGCCATGAACAGGAGGAAGACCGCGAAGCCGCGCTGCAACAGTGCGGGTGCCGTCTGCTGGGCGATCCGGGCGCCCAGCCAGGCGCCGGCGGTGAGACCCGCGGCCAGGAGCAGGGCCGCCCGCAGGTCCAGGTTGCCGCGGCGGTAGTATTCCAGCGCCCCGAGCGCACCCACCGGAAGCAGCATCGCCCCGAGTGAGGTGCCGACCGCCATGGGGAAGGGGAGCTTCATCAGACCGACCATTCCGATTACCATGATGACGCCTCCGCCGATGCCGAAGAGGCCCGCGAGGACTCCGGCCAGCGTGCCGAGGGCCACGTAAAGAAAGGTCACGACGGTCTCCTGGGTGCGTGGGGGACGCAGGAACCTAACCATCCCTCGATTCCGGAACGACATGGCCGACGCCCCGCAGCAACCCGGTGGAGCGCCACTCCGCTGGAGCTTCCTCGACGTGGTTGCCGCCGCGGCCGGCTTCGGCATCCTGGCCGGGCTCGCCGAGGTGCTGGTGCATTTGGTGCGGCGGCAGTCGGGGCGCACCCTGTTCATGGCGCCGGAGCACGTCTGGCAGGTCCCCCTCGCCGACGGCCTGGTCTTCCTGGTGTTCGGTCTCCTGTACGGGCTGATTGCGGTGCCGGTTCGCCCGCTCCGGTCGCCCCGCATCATTCTCGGATGGTTCGGGTTCCTCGCCGCGCTGGCGGTGCTGCTCCTCTTCGAACGCATTCACCTGGTGGTGGAGGTGCTGCTGGCCCTGGCGCTGGGCGTAGCGCTGGCGCGGACCCT
>DATFGC010000332.1:0-2151 GCA_035249765.1 Gemmatimonadales bacterium
AAGCCCCAATCCCCAGGCCCCAACCCCTGCTTCGCGACCATCACGACCCGGAACGCATCACTATATTGCTTCCGGTAAGACACATGCTCAACCCGAGGTGAAACAGACATGTCGGTGCGTTCTCTGAACTGGTTGAAATTCGGTGGCCTGGTGGGGATGGCGTTTTTCCTGGGCCTCCTGTTTGCTGGACTGCTCGATCTGCCCCGGACCTCACTGGCCCAGGGCGGCGGGCTGGCCCGCCTGACCGGTGGCCAGTCGGTGATCCCGACCATCCAGGCCCCTCCGCTTCCCGCCGCCCGGCCCCTGGCCGAGCTGAGCGACGCCTTCGCGGCCGTGGCCGAGCACGTTCGGCCCAGCGTGGTGTACGTGAAGTCTACCCGGAAGCAGCAGGCCGCCCGGAATCTCCGGATTCCCCAGGGCTTCGAGCCGTTCTTCCAGCAGCCCAGGAACCGTGCCCCCCAGTACGAACGGGGATCCGGCTCCGGATTCGTGGTCTCCGAAGACGGCTACATCCTGACCAACAATCACGTGGTGGATGGGGCCCAGAAGGTCGAGGTGCAGCTGCTCGACGGGCGGAACTTCCCCGCCACCGTGGTGGGAACCGACCCGACCACCGACGTCGCGGTCATCAAGATCTCGGCCCGGGGACTTTCACCGGCCGCGCTGGGCCGGAGCGCCACCGCCCGGATTGGCGAATGGGTGCTGGCGGTCGGCAACCCCCTGGGGGAGACCCTGACGTTTACGGTGACCTCGGGAATCATCAGCGCCAAGGGGCGCGGCCAGCTCCAGCTGCCCGGCCGCAACACCCGCACCATCCAGGACTTCATCCAGACCGACGCGGCGATCAATCCCGGCAACTCGGGCGGACCGCTGATCAACGTCCGGGGTGAGGTCATCGGAATCAATTCCGCGATCGCCAGCGAGACCGGTTTCAACGTCGGCTACGGCTTCGCGGTGCCGATCGATCTGGCCCGCCAGGTGATGGAGCAGCTGATCAGGACCGGGAAAGTCGAGCGCGCCGCCCTCGGCGTCCTGGTGAACGAGGCCGATGCGAACGACGCGACCTACATGGGGTTCGCCGAGGTCCGCGGCGTCAAGGTCAGCGAGTTTTTCCCGGAAGAGAACTCGCCCGCCAGGTCGGCCGGGCTCGAACCTGGCGACATCATCGTCGGCATTGACGGGCAACGGGTGGATTATGTGGCCCAGCTCCAGCAGATCGTGGGCTTCAAGCGCCCCGGCGAAACGGTGAAGGTGGAGGTGGCCCGCAAGGGCGGGGTCCGAAAGACCTTCACGGTCCGGCTGATTTCGGCCGCGGCCAGCGAGCAGGTCGCAACCGATCGCGCCACTCCTCGCGAGGATGCCGGAGATCCCGAGGCCGAGCCGGCCGGGGCCGAGGTCAAACCCCTGGGAGTAACGGTCACGCCGCTCACGACCCAGATCGCCGCCGAGATCGGAACTCCGGCCGGTCTGCGCGGCCTGGTCGTGCAGAATGTGGATCAGGAGGGGCCTGCAGCCGAGGTGCCCCTGTTCGGCGTGGAGAACGGAAACCCCGACATCATCCTGTCGGTGGAGGGGACTCCGGTGCGAACCGAGGCTGATCTGCGGGGCGCGCTCAAGGATGCCGGCCCCGGCGGGATCGTGACCCTGGTGCTCTACAACAAGGCCCTCGCTGCGCAGGGAAGCGGGCGACGGGTAGTTCGGGTGCAGCTGGCCCAATAACCTGCGGTAAGCGGTGAGCGGTAAGAGGTGAGCGGGACCTGCCCGAGTGGGTAGGTCCCGCTTCTCGTTTTCCTCTGGCTCCCTGGCTCCCTTGCTCCTAACTCCCTGGCTTCTCCGCCACCGGGATCTTCGTCGCCGCCGCCACCGAATCCAGGGCCTCCCAGCCCCAGCCGACCAGCTTCCCATCCACGGTCACCAGCGGAGACATCTCCCGGTCGGGGAGGGAATCGGTGCTGCCGGCGGGGGTGAAATACATGACCTCGATGAACTTTCCTTCGGTCAGGAAGGGGTCGGTCCGGGTGGGCGCCTGACTGCCCATGACCCTGAGGGCGCTGTCCTTGGTGATACCCACGGTGAGCTGTTCAAAGCGGGCGTCTCCGGA
This sequence comes from Gemmatimonadales bacterium, assembly GCA_035249765.1. Lineage (GTDB taxonomy): Bacteria > Gemmatimonadota > Gemmatimonadetes > Gemmatimonadales > GWC2-71-9 > JABFSM01. The sequence continues at coordinate 2,102 of DATFGC010000332.1, forward strand.
GGAGCAGGCGGCGAGCACGGCCGCCAGGGCCAGTACCACGGGAAGGGTTG
>DATFGC010000333.1:0-4473 GCA_035249765.1 Gemmatimonadales bacterium
CACGTCGCATCCTCGGTCGACAGCGCCACCGGCCTACCAATCTATAGCCTCTACGGCCGCATGTCCGCCCCAACCGACTCGATGCTCCAGGGACTCGATGTCATCCTGGTGGATCTGCCGGACGTGGGCGCGCGCTACTACACCTACCTGAGCACCACCATCGAAGTGATGCGGGTCGCGGCCCGCCGCCGGCTGCCGGTGGTGGTCCTCGATCGCCCCAATCCGATCGGGGGGCTGGTTCAGGGGAACATCCTCGATATGGCGTTCCGCTCCTTTGTCGGGGCGCTCCCGATGCCGATGCGGCACGGGCTGACGCTGGGAGAGGCGGCCCGACTGGCCAACCAGGAGCTCAGCCTGGGCGCCGACCTCCGGGTGGTGCCGGCGGCGGGATGGCGGCGGGGAGCCTTCTTCGGCTCGACCGGGCTTCCGTTCCTGCCGCCCAGCCCCAACCTGCAGACCCTGGAAAGTCTGTTTCATTATCCGGGAACCTGTCTGTTCGAGGGCACCGCGCTCTCGGTGGGGCGGGGCACCGATGCCGCCTTCCGCCAGGTCGGCGCGCCGTGGCTCGATGTCTCCCGGGTGCTCGCCGCGCTGCCCACCCACCGGCTCCCCGGGGTCCAGTTCCTCGGCGTCCGGTTCACGCCGGAGCGGCCCGGGGACGGGAAGTACGACGGGATCCCGCTTCGGGGCATCCGGATGGTGCTGATCGATCCCGAGCGCTACGACCCTACCCTCACCGCGGTGGTGCTCCTCAGCACCATCAACCGGATCCATCCCGACAGCCTCCGCTTCCGCGCCACCCATTTCGACCGGCTGGCCGGCGGGACCACGCTGCGCGCTGCGGTGATCGCGGGGCGGGATCCCTTCGCCATCGTCGAATCCTGGGAGCCGGGGCTCGCGGCCTGGGCCAGGCACCGGGAGCCGGTGCTGCTCTACCGGTAGGAAGCTCCGAGCAGTCATCGCGAGGCCCCGAAGGGGCCGTGGCGATCGCCGAGATTGCTTCGCCGCCTCGGCGGCTCGCAATGACTTCAGCCGGGTGGCACTGTTCCAGAACGGACGCTAGGTTCCGGCCCACCACTTCAGGGCGGAGACCCCATGCTCAAGGATTTCCGGGCCTTCATCATGCGGGGCAGCGTGGTGGACCTCGCCGTGGGTGTCATCATCGGCGCCGCCTTCGGCGGGATCGTCAAGTCCATGGTGGACGATGTGATCATGCCGCCGATCGGACTGGCCACCGGAGGGGTGGACTTCGCCAACAAGTTCATCGTGCTCAAGGAAGGGACCAAGGCCGCCGCGCCCTACGCGTCGCTCGCCGACGCCAAGGAAGCCGGCGCGGTGACGCTCAACTACGGTCTCTTCATCAATCAGCTGGTGACCTTCCTGATCGTCGCCGCCTGCATCTTCCTCATCATTCGCGCGATTGCCCGGATGCAGGGTCCCCCCCCGGTGGCCGCCCCGGTGACCAAGGATTGTCCGTTCTGCGCCACGCCGATTCCGGTGGGCGCCAAACGCTGTCCCAACTGCACTTCACAACTCTGAGGAGGTCCGTGTGGCCATTGGTCGCTTGGGTTCCGCGCTCGGCTGTCTGGTCGCCACCGCCGCACTGGTCGTCGTTCCCGCCGGGCTGGCGGGGCAGGGGGTCACCACCTCGGCGATGAGCGGGCTGGTGTCCGCGGTGGAGGGTGCCGCACCCGCCGCCGCCAGCATCCTCGCGGTCCACCTCCCCAGCGGAACCCAGTACCGGGCGGTGACCCGGGGAGGCGGGGCCTACAGTATCCCGAACATGCGGGTGGGCGGTCCCTACCGGATCACCGCCAGCGCGATCGGTTTCGCGCCCGAAGTCAAAGAGGACGTCTATCTGAGCCTGGGGCAGACCTTCCGGCTCGACTTCCGGCTGGTACGGCAGGCGGTCCGGCTGGAGGAGCTGGCGGTGCTGGCCGGGCGGGACGAAGTGCTCAACGCGGGCCGGAGCGGGGCCGCCACCTTTGTCGATCCCCTCAAGGTGACGCTGCTGCCGTCGATCAAGCGGAGCACCCGCGACCTGATCCGGCTGGATCCGCGCAACGACGGCAATTTCAGCTTCGGGGGCCGCAACTGGCTCTACAACAACATCTCGCTGGACGGATCCTACTTCAACAATCCCTACGGCCTCGACGATCCGGCGCCGGGCGGCCAGTCCAAGGCAGAGCCGGTGCCCTACGACGCGATCGAGCAAGTCCAGGTGTCCATCGCGCCGTTCGACGTCCGGGAGGGAGGGTTCACCGGGGCCAACGTCAACAGCGTGACCAGGAGCGGCACCAACGACTTCCGGGCCTCGCTCTATTCCTTCTACCGGAACGACAACCTGGAGGGCAACAGCGTCCGGGAGCAGAAGATCGTCGCCAATCCCACCCTCAAGTATCTCCAGTCGGGATTCTCCTTCAGCGGGCCGATCAAGCGGAACAAGCTGTTCTTCTTCGTGAACGCGGAGCTGGAGCGGACCGACGACGCGGGCACCAATTTCATCGCGTCCACCGGGGCGGCGTCGGGCCTCGGCGTGTCACGGGTGCAGGCCGCCCAGATGGACGCGATCCGGCAGCGCCTGATCGACCAGTACGACTACGACCCCGGCCCCTATGAGGGGTACATCCACGAGACCGACAACAACAAGGTCATCGCCAAGCTGGACTGGAACATCAACGAGAGCAACAATCTCAGCTTCCGGTACAACTACCTCGACGCGAAGCGGGATCAGGGGCCCCACCCCTTCGCGATCAGCTACAACGGCACCGGTCGGGGACCCAACGCCAGCAGCCTGCCGTTCTTCAAGTCGGGCTACGCGATCAACAACGATCTCAACTCCTTCGCGCTGGAGCTCAACAGCCGCTCCACCCGGTTCGCCAACCGGTTCTTCGCCAGCTACAACCGGTTCCGGGATTTTCGTGCTCCCTTCAGCGAGGACTTTCCGACCATCCAGATCGGCGAGGGTGGGGTGACCTACACCACGGCCGGGCACGAGCCGTTCTCGATCCACAACGTGCTCGACCAGGACGTGTACCAGCTCACCAACAACTTCAGCCTGTTCCGGGGACCCCACACCCTGACCCTCGGGGCGAACTTCGAGCAGTTCAAGTTCTTCAACTCGTTCAACCTGTTCCGGCACGGGCTGTTCCAGCTTCCCTACACCCTGGATTTCCTGGGCGGGGCGACCTTCGACAGCGTGGACGAGTTCATGGCCGCCACGGCACCGGGTCCCAACCAGGTGGACTTCCGCTCTTACATCGCGTCGCCCACGACGCCCTTCAAGGGCGAGCGGATCTCGGTGGGACAGTTCTCCCTCTATGCCCAGGACGAATTCCTGGCGTCGCCCCGGTTCAACCTCACCCTCGGGGCCAGGGTGGACTTTCCGGTCTATTTCACCGATCCGGTGGACAACGCCTGGTCCCGCGGTCTCACCGCCCTGGACGAGAACCGCGACCCCGAGACGGTGGACCAGAGCAACCTGCCGGGATCGAGCCCGCTGTTCTCGCCCCGGCTGGGATTCAACTGGAACGCGGCGGGTGACCGGCGGACCCAGATCCGGGGCGGCACCGGAATCTTCACCGGCCGGGTGCCCTTCGTCTGGGTCGGCAACGTGATCTCCAACCCGGGCGCCAACCCGCTGCTGTTTCCGACCGGGCCGGTGCGGGAGACCGCGCCCAACACCACCCTGGCCCAGTCGTTCGACCTGAACGCCATGGATCCGGACTTCAAGTTCCCCCAGAGCTGGACCACCGACCTGGCGATCGACCAGCAGCTGCCCGGCCGCATGCTCGGCACCTTCGAGGTGATCTACGGGAAGGACATCAACGGCATCTTCATGCGGAACGCCAACCTGCGGGCGCCGGTACGGACCCTGCCCGACGGGCGGCCCTACTTCGGGGGCGCGGGCAACAATCTGCTCAACGATTTCAATGGCGGCGGCCGGATCTTCGTGCTGGACAACAAGAGCGAGGGGCATTCGCTCAACATCACGGGGCAACTGCGCAAGGAATTCGGCTCCGCGCTCAACGCCACGCTGGCGTACAGCTTCACCAGCGCGAAGAACACCCTCAAGTCCACCGAGATCGCCAGCGTGCTGTGGGACGAGCAGCCGGTCCAGGGCGATCCCAACAACCCCGAGGTGAGCTACTCGGAGTTCGGCCAGCGGCACCGGATCATCGGCTCGGCCACCTGGTCGCGGTCCTGGTCGGAGCGGTGGCGGACCTCGGTCGGTCTCTTTGTCGAGGTTGCCCAGGGCAACACGTTCGCCGGCGCGGGAGGCAACCGGTACTCGTTCATCTACGCCGGAGACGTGAACGGCGACGGGTCGGGGAGCAACGATCTGATCTACGTTCCGAGCGACGCCAACGATATCATCCTGCTGCCCACGGCCACCGCCACCGAAGCCCAGCAACGGGCGGCGCTGGACGCGTTCATCGAGCAGGATCCCTATCTGCGCTCCCATCGCGGCCA
>DATFGC010000334.1:0-2391 GCA_035249765.1 Gemmatimonadales bacterium
TACACGACGCCGAGGGCCGTGAAGGCCAGGGCGGCGAGCGCCTTCCCGGAAGGCGGTGCCTTGGGGGGGTGTTGCGACACTCAGGTGCCCCGGATGCCCGTGGGTCTGCTTTCCTCGTCGTCGCTCACGGAGTGGGTGGGCTCAGCGAGTCCACCAGCCGCCGTATCGCGTCAGAGTCGATCCGCCCCCGGTAAAGCCGGTTGCCCACCAGCAGCGTCGGCGTCGAGGACACCCCGGCCTGGGCGCCCTCCTCGTAGCTGGCCTGGATCCGTCCGGCGTAGCGGCCGGACTCCATGCACTGGTCGTATTGGTTCAGGTCCAGTCCAACCGTCTTGGCATACTCGCGGAAGTGGTCTCCTGCGTCGCGGGCCGCCGACCACTCGGCCTGCCCTTCGTAGATCCGGTCGTGCTGCTCCCAGTACTTCCCCTGCTCGTCCGCGCAGGCCGCGGAATGCGCGGCGAGCCGGGCGAACGGATGCTGCTCGAGCGGGAAGTCGCGGTACCGCCAGCGCACCCGCCCGGTCTTGATCAGCCGCTCGTCGATGGTCGGCATCTGCAGAGTGGCGAAAGTCTGGCAGAAGGGACACTGGTAGTCCGCGTACTCGGTGATTTCCACCGGCGCGCTCTCGGACCCCTTGATGTACCCGCGGAAGCCGGCGGTGTCCTTGGGCTGGATCGTGACATTGGCGGGGATGCTCGAGACTTTCGGTCGGGAGAGCAGAAAGCCGAGGGCACCGAGCCCGAGCAGGGCGACGCCGGCGAGGATGGCGTAGAAGCGCTTCATTCCGGGCGTCGCCGCCATGGCTCGTCGTCCTCCGAGTCGTCGTTGGGGAACAGGTCCGGCCGCTGGGCGTCCTCCACGATGCGGCGGTTGTCCGCCACCTCGGGGGTGTCGTAGGTGCTGCGGACCTCGTAATGGAAGAGCTCGCTCCGCGCGTCGCCCATGAGCCGGAGGAGCTCGGGAGCTCCCCGCAACAGCTGTCCGGCCTGATCCAGTTCCTGGATTCGCCGGGCCAACTCTCTGAGCAGCTCCGCCAGGCGGTCGGCTCGGGCATCATCGTACACTTCGTCGTGTTCGGCCATGCTGCGGCTAATGATAATAGGTGGCGCGGTGTGGGTCGCGTCACCGAATCCGGCGGTCCCTGGTCCGATTTTGGCATGGCATTCGGGGTCTGGAGCCCCTCTCAGGGGGTCGAACGGCCCTTTGCACCAAAAGGTGCAAACTCGTTATATTGCGATCGACCCTCACCCTGGACCCACGGTGCCCCGCCGTGAGAAGGAAGGTAGATGAAGACGAAGAAACTCCGGCGCGAATCCGAAGCGGTGTCGTTCTCGCAGGCCCGTGACGAGATGTTCAGTCACATCCTCCGCTGCGGCGTCATCGAGGCCCTCCCGGAGCATCAGAAGGACTGGTTCGACGACACCATGCTGTACTTGGCCGATCGGTACGAGGACCTGACAAAGGAAGAGCTCGACCAGCTCCGCGTACTCGGCGAGCGGTTCAGCCAGCCGGTCCAGCGAAAGACCGAAGCAGCCACGGGCGCCGCCTGACTGTTGCAGGACGCAGCGCCCCGGGAGCTTTCCCGGGGCGCTTTTGCGTTCAGCGGACCAGGTGCCACCAACCGGGGAACCAGCGCCAGCGATAACCCGCGGACAGCCTGGCCCCTCCTCCGACGCCGGCCTCGGCGAACCAACCTGACGCGGCCCCCGGTCGGCCTTCGATCCCCGCCGCCAGCACCAGGTAGCCCTGGTCGGTCCGGCCGCCCACTGCGGCGATACCGCCGGCCAGGTAGGCCCCAACCCCATCGCGCCGAGTCGGAGCCAGCAGGAAGTGCCCCAGCAGCTCGCCTCGCCAGGCCACCACGCCCCCGGACCCACCGAGCCCCAGGCTCGCCGATAACCGGGCCCTTTTCGCAGGGCGCCAGCCGGCGTAGACCCCACCCACGGCCAACGCGGGATCCGCCAGCGTCCCGATCGCCTGGATGCCGAGTTCGCTGACCTGCTGAGCGCCGGCGGGCGGAGCGGCGGCCACCAGAGCCGCCGCCGCGCTAAGCCAGCGTAAGGCCATAGCTGATGGCGATATCCGGCGCGAGGGAGGCCACGACCGAGCAGTATTTCTCCAGCGACAGGTCGATGGCCCTGCGCGCCTTTGTCTCGTCGAGCCCTCCGCCCGCGAGCCGGAACTCGAAGCGGATCGCGGTGTACCGGCGCGGCGCCTCTTCCCGCCGAGTGCCGTGCACCTCGATGCGGAGCTGCCCCAGCTCGACCCGCATCTTTTCCAGGATCATCACCACGTCGGACCCGGTACAGGAGGCGGCCGCGAGGAGCAGGGTGAGTATCGGTCCCGGCGCCTGCGCGTTGTCGGCGTCGATGACGACGGACGGGCCCTCC
>DATFGC010000335.1:0-3295 GCA_035249765.1 Gemmatimonadales bacterium
CGCGAGGCCCTGCTGGCCTTCGGTGGGGTGGAGCAGTACAAGGAGGCGGTCCGCGATGCCCGGGGCACCCGACCGCTCGAGGACCTCGCGTCCGACGTCCGCTATGCGATGCGGGGACTTCGCCGCAATCCCGGCTTTACCCTGACCGCGATTCTGGTGCTGGGCATCGGCATCGGCGCCACGACCGCGGTGTTCAGTATCATGTATTCGGTGGTGCTGGCCAGGCTTCCCTACCCCGATCCCGACCGGCTGGTGATGGTGGCGGAGAAGAACTCGCCCACCAACATCTGGAATATCTCCACTGCGGACGCCACCGCCATCCGGGCCCAGCAGCGGAGCTTCGAGGCCTGGGGCGAGGTCAGCCGAACCGAAGCGGCACTCTCCGGCCGGGGCAGCCCCGAACACATCATGGTCGGCCGCGCCTCCTCCGGTTTCTTCAGGGCGGTGGGGATTCCTGTGGCCCGGGGCCGCTCGATCGAACCCGGAGACGAAGGGGCGGCGGCCCCCCCGGTGCTGGTGCTCTCCCACACGCTGGCGGAGCGCGTTCTGGGAGGCGCGGACCAGGCTCTGGGCCGGTCGCTGACCCTCGACGGGATTCCCCATCAGGTGATCGGGGTGCTGCCTCCCGGCCGGAATGAGCTGGGCGGGGTCACCGCGACGGCGTGGACTCCCCTCAAGCTCCCCGCCCCGGTCCGCCGCGGCCCCTTCTGGATGCGGGGCATGGGCCGGCTCAGGGACGGCGTCACCGTCGAGATGGCGGCCGCCGATCTGGCCGGGATCAGCGCCCGGATCCTTCCGCTCTGGAGCGACTTCAGGGACAGCCTCGCCAAACTCACTCCGATCCCGCTCCGGGAACGGATCATCGGGAGGGCCGACCGGCAGATCGGGCTCTTTGCCGGGGCGGTGCTGCTGGTGCTCCTCCTCGCCGTGACCAACGTGGCGACCCTGGTCCTGGTGCGGGCCTCGGCCCGGGAGCCGGAGGTGGCGGTGCGAGTCATGCTGGGCGCGGGGACCGGCCGGATCGCGCGATTGCTGGTCACCGAGAACATCATCCTGACTCTGGCCGCCGGCGCCCTGGGATTGCTGCTCGCATCCTTCGCCCTGAAGCTCGCGGTGACCCAGCTCAGCCTGCCCCGGATCCAGAATGCCACCCTCGACTGGCGCGCCGTGGCGGTGGCGCTCTCGGTGGCCCTGGTCTCCGGCATTGTGGTGAGCCTTTCGCCCATTGCGGCACTGGCCAGCCGCGGTGGCCCGATGCGGGCCGACGCCCGCCGGAGCGGCACCGGGCGCACCACCAACCGGGTGCGTAGCGCGCTGGTCACCGCCGAGTTCGCCCTGGCACTGCCGCTGCTGGTCGTCGCCGGGCTCCTGCTCAACAGCTTCGTCCGGCTCTCCCGGGTGGACCCGGGATTCAACCCCGAGGGAATCGTCGCGGTGGAGGTGTCGCTGCCGACGATCCGCTATGCCGACTCGCTGGCGCTCCGGGGTTTCTGGCAGCGGGCGGAGGATCTTGCCGCCGGACTGCCCGGCGTTGCCGCGGCGGGTCTGGCTTCGGATCTGCCTCCCGACAGCCCGGGGACCAACAATTTCAATCTGGTGGACCACCCGGTCCCCGACGGGACGTCGGAGCCGGTGTCGCCCTGGTACGGGGTGTCGCCCGGATACTTCCAGGCGATGGGGATACCGCTGCTGGCGGGGCGGATGTTCACCCCCGCCGACACCGCGCCGGTGGTCATCGTGAGCCGGGCCTGGGCCGCGAAGTACTTCCCCAACCAACAGGCCGTCGGCCGGCAGCTGATCAGCGGGGGCTGCTACGATTGTCCCCGCACCACCATCATCGGCGTGGTGGGGAACGTGAAGAACCTCGGGCTGGCCGAGTCCGAGGATGCGGTCTACGATCAGTTCAATCGCGACCGGGACCGAACCCTGAACCTGGTGGTGCGCTCCAGCGCGGGGATCGGAGCGGCGCAGCGGGGGCTTTCTGACCTGGTGCGCTCCCTCGATCCCGAGCTGCCGCTCACCCAATCGGTCCTGGCCGCGAAATTCGACGATTCGCTGGACGATCCCCGGCGCTGGACGGTGATGCTCGGCGCCTTTGCCGCCGTGGGCATGGCGCTCGCGGCGCTGGGGATTTTCGGGCTCATGTCCTACGTGGTGCGGCAGCGCCGCAGGGAAATCGGAGTCCGGCTGGCGCTGGGCGCCGAGCCGGCCGCGGTCACCCGATTGATCGTTGCCCGCGGGATACGCCACGCGATGATCGGCAGCGCAATCGGACTGGTGGTGACGCTCGCGCTGGTGCGACGGCTCAACACCATGCTGTTCGGGGTGAGCCCTACCGATCTGGGCACCATCACCGCGGTGGCGGCGCTGCTGCTCGGCGTCGCGCTGCTTGCGAGCTGGCTCCCGGGCCACCGGGCGGGGAAGATCCGGCCGATCGAGGCGATCAGCGCGGAGTAGCGGCCGCTCCGGGGAGGGCGGCCGAGCCGAGCACGAAGGTGTCGAGGAACTCGCGAGCCCAGGGAGAAGATTCCAGAGTCCCGGCGCCCAGCGAGTAGGGCGCCGAAAGGCCGTCGGTATTGGCAAGCAGAATGAATGTAAGCTGCCGGTCGGGCACCTTGAGGATGAGCGAGGAGTTCGCGGTCCAGTACCCGTACTGCCAGACCACCCGAACCCCCCGATACCGGGTGGAGAACCATCCCAGGCCATAGGGCAGCGTATCCCCGGCAGGATTTACCGCTGGGCTGAAGGCCAGCGCCCGGGTCTCGGCCCGCAGCAGGGCGTTGCGGTCCAGAGCCATCGAGAAGGCCGCAACGTCCAGGGCGGACGCGGTGAGGCCGGCGGCGCTGCTGAAATGGCTCGGGTAGGCGGTCGGCGTGTGACCGCCTCCCGACGGAGTATAGCCCTTCGCCATGCCGGCTTCGAATGCCGCCCGGTCCAGTCCGGTCACCGCGAACGCCGGGGACTGCGGGTTAGGAGCGGTGTGGCGGAGCCCCAGGCGCCCGATGATCCGCTCCTGAAGCGCCTCGGCAAGAGGCATCCCCGCTCCCCGCGCGATCACGGAGTCCAGCCGGGCGAAGCGGTCGCCGTTGTAGCGGAACGTGGTTCCGGGCACCCCTTCCGAGGTGTGGCTCAGCAGATGCCGCACCAGAATCACGCCCGGGCCGGAGAGCGTCACGCCGTAGTTCGAGACCGGGTCATCGAGCGAAATGCGGCCTTCCTCCACCAGCCCCATCAACACGGTGGAGGCGAATGGCTTGGTGAGTGAGGCGAGGTGGTAGATCGTGGTGTCGGTTGG
>DATFGC010000336.1:0-4016 GCA_035249765.1 Gemmatimonadales bacterium
GGCCGGAGGACCTGACGCCTGCGATCCGCCGCGCCCTCGGGCCGGCAGAGGACTCCGGGTCGGCGGTCACGGGACTGTTCGGCATCCGGCATCGTCACCTTGGCGATCCGGAGTATGCCAGCCGCATCACCGGCATGGTGCAGCAGGTGCCGGATATCCGGTGGTGCCATGTCACCGGGCTTGGCCTGCTACCGGTGGGGACCGATCCTCTCGCCTTGAGCCGGCCGCCGGCGCCCCGGCCGCTCACGGCTCGCCTGGTGGCCGGAACCCATGAGCTGCTCCAGCTCCATCCGTCCCATCTCGAGCTGTCGGTGCTCCGGGACACTCGCGCCGAGGCGTGTTCATGAGCGGCCATCTCAAAGTGCCCCTCTTCCGCCGCCTGCCGGAGATCTATCGGCTGCGGGACGGCGAGCAGTTTCCCGGCGGGCAGCTGCAAGGCTACCTCGCCCCGGTCGAAGCGCTCTTCAGCGCGATTCACGAGAACATCGAGCAGCTCTTCGACGACCTCTTCATTGAAACCTGCAGCGACTGGGTCATTCCCTATCTGGCGGACCTGGTCGGCACGACGCACCTGAGCGGTGACCCCCACACCATCCGGGCCGATGTCGCCGACACGATCGCGCTGCGGCGGCGCAAGGGGACCCTGGCCGGCATCGAGCGGCTGGTTACCAATCTCACCGAATGGGCAAGCCATTGTGTCGAGCTGCGGGAGCGGCTGGGGTGGACCCAGCACCTCAATCACCAGCGGCCCGATGACGGCGGCGCGCCGCCCTACCGCACCGCCAGCCGGTTGACCGTGCCACGGGGCGGCACCGTCCCGATCCGGGACCCGGCCATGCTGCGCCTGCTGGATACGCCCTTCGATCGGTTCGCGCGGACGGTGGACGTTCGGCCCGCTGACGATGGGCAGGTGCACGTGAACCTCCCGAACCTGGCGATTTTCCTCTGGCGGCTGGAGGCGTACCGGCTCGGGGTCACCAAGCCGCTGTACAAGGGATTCGGGGCCATCGCGGCGCCTGATCCTGGAGAGGCCTCCTTCGCGGTCCGATTCGATCTCGACCCGCTCGACCGGCCGATCCGGCTGTTCAATACCTGGCAAACCGATGTCCGCCGGGATCCGCCTACGCTGACCGAGGTGGACCGGGTGCCGGGGCCGATCCTGGATGCCCGACTCACCACCGGCGCACCGGCCGGGAATCCCGACGCCTACGTATCCGTCGATACCTACACACCGCCGGCGTCGCTCCTCTCCGACTTCGATGCCTCCGATGCCGGTCTCCAGTTCTTCATTCCGAATCCTCCCTTCCCGCCGTCGCGGACCTGGACGTTCCGGGGGGACAATCTGTGCGGCTGGGAATCGGGGCTGCGCCGACCGCTCCTGGACAGCGAGATCGTCATCGATCCGGATATCGGCCGGGTCCTGATCGGCGTTCCCACCGATGCCGAGCGGATCGCGCTCCGGGACGCACTGCGGGTCGGATACAGCTATGGCACGATGCGGCGGGTCGGCTCCCATCCGATCTCACGGCCGGCGGCCCCGGCCACGCTGTTCAACGAAGCGGTGGACCTTCGGATGGTGACCGGAATGGCGGGCGGGCTGTCGCTGCAGGCGGCGCTGGCCAACATCCATAACTCACCGCAGCCGATCGTCATCGAAATCGCCGACAGCCTGGTGCATGCACTCGACCTCTCGACACTCGGCGGCGTGGTGGCAGAGGGGGGTGAGCTGACGCTGCGGCTGAATCGCTCGCTCGTCATCCGCGCCGCGGCCAATCAGCGTCCGGTGGTGCGGCTCGCGGTGCCGCTGCGCTTCCGGCCCACCAACGTGCTGGTCGCCCCGGGCGGAGACCAGCAGGCCCTGGACGCCATCAACCGGAACCTGCTGGTCCGGCTCGAGGGCATCTTCCTCACCCGGGATCCGGTATTCCCCGCCGGCGAACCGCTGATTGCCCGGGCCGCAGTCGCCCGCCTCGAAATCCAGGACACCACGCTCGATCCCGGCGGGCATCGGCTTCGCGATCCACTGGCCACTCCGGCAGGATCCACCATGGTGGGCCGGGCCCCCTTGTGGCCCGCCCTGCAGCTGGCGCGGGACTTCGGCTTTGCCGATCCGGCCGAGCGACGCGCCTTTCCGCCTGTGCCTGATGTCCTGCTCCAGTACGCGATCGCCGGCGCGCTACGGCTCGACGATGCCTACGCCCTGGTCCTGGAAGATTCCATCATCGACGCCGGGCTCGGCCCCGACGGCGCACCGCAGAATACCGAGGCGGATCTGGCGATCGCCGCGCTGACCGGTCCCATGGCCAACTACGCTCCGGCTACCCGAGTCTGCGGCGTCACGATCTTCGGTCGCACCCGGGTCGAAGAGCTCCGCGGGACCGGCGCCATCTTCACCCAGCGGGTCCGGGTACACCAGAATCAGGTGGGATGCCTCTCCTTCTGCTGGTTTTCCGGTGATGGCGACCGGCTGCCTCCCAATCAGGCCTGCGTCCGGCGCCCGGACGCCCGCCTGGTCTTTACCAGGGAGTGGTTCAACGACCCGGCGTACGGCCAGCTGGCAGCCGCTACCGACCGCAGGGTGCGGGAGGTAGGCCCGGGCGACGATGAGATGGGCGCATTCGGGTTCCTGAAGGAAGCTCACAAGCGACGCAATCTCTCGATCCGGTTTCGGGAATTCATGCCGGTGGGCGTACGTCCAGTGGTTGTGACCGTCACGTAATCAACCGAGGTCCGAACCATGCGAGGCGACTTTTCCACCCGAACGGCCGACGCGGTCGAGCGCGCGTCCCGAACCAGCAACATTCGAGGCGTGCTGCACCAGCAGGGCAAGGTCCTGCGCGACGTCGACCTCACCGACTCGGATCTGCTGGCGGTCGGATGGCAGGATGCGATCGCCGCCGCCGTCATCGGAAACGATGTGGCCGCTGTACCGGTGGATGCGCCGAACGGCTTCCGGATCGAGGCGGCCCGTGTCACCGGCCCCGCGGCGACTCCCCGCATCGAGGTCACCGTGCACGGCGGCGCACTGTGGGCTGATGGGCTGCCGGCAAGTATCGGAACCGATCCCGCCGGCACCGTCGTTCGGACCGCGACCTACTTCGGGCCGCCGGTGCAATCGCCCGCCGCATCGCCCAGCTCAATTGGGGCCGGCATCCGGGATGCCGTGGTGCTGGAGACGAGCTACGAAGAGCTCAACGCCTTCCAGGATCCGGAGCGGCTCCTGGAGCCCGCGCTGGGCGGGCCGGACACGGCGGAGCGGATTCACACCCGTTCGGCGTTGCGGCTCTACCGGCTGGGTCCGGACGAAACCTGCTGCACCATTCGGTCTACCCTCAATGCCGGCGATACCGGCCGCGGACGCCTGACCGCGAGCCTGCTGCCGGTGACGGTCGTCGGCGGCGAGTGCCCGACCGTCGCCACAGGCGGGTACACCGGGTTCGAGCATTCCCTGTACCGGATTGAGATCGCCGAGGTGAATCCCGGCTTTGCCCCGCGGTTCAAGTACTCGTGGTGCAATGGCGGCCTGGTGGGCCGGGGCACCTTCCGGCCGGCCGCCATGAATCCCTCGGGAAAGGACAGCGTCGCGATCGACGCGAATCTGGCCGCGATCAAGGGATGCGGGCTGACCGACTTCTATCTCGAGGCCCTGCAGTTCGACACCGCGCTCGGCTATTGGCGCACGAGCTACGGTGTCGATGCGACGCTCGATCCGTCCGGGCAGGAGCTGGAGCTGGCAGCCACGCCGGTGCTGGGAACCTCTCTCCCGCCCGCGGCAACGCCGACGTTTTTCCGGCTGTGGAACGGCATCAGGACGATGGCCTCGTTCACCACCCTGACCGAGCTGGCCGACGGAATCACCCTGCAATTCGATCCGCCCGGATCCGCCACCTATCGCCCTCGTGACTACTGGACCTTCAGCGTCCGGGCAGGCGAGATCGCCAACCCCGCCACCCTGATTGCCGCGGAGCTTCCCCACGGGATCGAGTACCACCGGGTCGCGCTGGCGGAGATTCAGT
>DATFGC010000337.1:0-11700 GCA_035249765.1 Gemmatimonadales bacterium
TGGGCCCGATGAGCCAGCTCACGCCGGCCTGACCGGCCAGGCTTGGTGAACCAGCTTCTGCTCTCTCTGGCCGTCGCGCTCGGCGCCGTCTGGCACCCCGTGCGCCCCGGGGTCTGGCAGCGGGAGCTTCCGATGGCGAGCGAGGGACCGCTCGCGGTCGTCCGCGTCGTGGCCGTGCGGCTCGACCCCGCCCAGGTCCGCTTCCGTCTGGATACGGCCACCCGCGACTACGGATTGCGGGGCGCCTGGACCATCGACTCGCTTCCGGCGAACGGGCTGGTCGGCTTCAACGCGGGACAATTCACCGGCGGCACGCCCTGGGGCTGGCTGGTGCTGAACGGCCTGGAGAGCCAGCCTCCGGGCGTCGGCACCCTCGGCATGGCCTTCGTGATCGACAGCGCGGGCCGGGCGTCGCTGGTGATGCCCGCTGAGCTGGGCGCTGTTCGCGGGGGAGCGCGGCTCGCGTTTCAATCCTATCCGGCCCTCCTGGCCGGGGAGGGGAAGGAGCCCTGGGAGCTGCAAGCCCACGGCCGGGGCGTCAGCCTCACCCATCGCGACTCGCGACTGGCCCTGGGCCTGCTCGCCGACGGCAGTATCGTTGTGGCGCTGACGCGATTCACCGGACTGGGCCGGGCTGCCGAAACGCTGCCATGGGGACCCACCGTGCCGGAGATGGCGGCCTTCATGCGCGCGATGGGCTGCGTCAGGGCGGTGCTGCTGGACGGTGGGATTTCGAGTCAGATCGTGGTGCGCAGCGCCGACGGATCCCTGACCCGGTGGCCCAATTGGCGGCCCGTGCCCCTCGCGCTCGTGGTTACCGCACGCGACGATACGCGCTAACCGTTACGGACAGCGCCGGTGCTTACCCGTCGTCAAACTGGCGCAGACCCAGCACCCGCTGCATCAGCCGGTTCACCGATCGCGCCAGGCGGTAGCGCCAGGGCCAGCGCGCCCCATTCCGGGTCAGGGTAAAGTTTCCCGAGAAGTTCCCAAAGTGCGCGGTGACCGTCACGACCCCCTGGTCCAGCAGGCCTTCGATCAGGTAGGGAAGGAGCTCGCCGGTCTTGTGGTGCGGGGCGGTCCCCTCGAGCCGGAGTGCCCCGGTGTTCCGGTCGAAACTTCCCGCCGCTACCTCGGCGCGCCTTTCGGGCTGGCCGTTCATTACCTGGCCTCGTATCGACCCGTCCTCCGCCAGCTTCAGATCCAGGAAATTCACCCCATGCTGTCCCCAGCGCCCCGAGATCGGATCCGCGCTCCGGGTGCCGGGACCAGGAGCAGGTTTGACGAATCCCCCTTCCCGGAACAGCTCCAGCACTTCGTGCCCGGACAGCGCCCGGTCGTAGAGCCGCAGGTCGTCGATCGCCCCGCGAAAGAAAAAATGGGGCTCGATGGTGCCTTTCCTTCCGATGTGCAGCGGCTGGTCGGGATGGATCCAGAAGCCGGCTTCGACTGAATCCTGAAGCACTCCGTCCAGGTAGAGGGTGTGACGCCCGTTCGCGCAGGTCGCCACCAGGTGATACCACTCGCCGAAGCGGATCCAGCGCTTGCACTCCGGATCCCGGGTGCAGGTCATCCGGTGCCACACGGTGTGACGATTCCAGGTGCTGAGCTGGAAGACCCTGCGGGCGTGGTTCTCGTCCACCCCGTCGTCCTGGGCCACAATGCAGTTGGACCATCCTGCGAGCTTGCGCCGGTCATAGCAGGCCCAGACCGACACCGACATGGCGTCAGGTCCGAGGGGCGGTGGAGGGCTCACCCCGATGGCATCGTCGATGCCGTCGAAGCGGTAGGCGCTGTCCGGAACCCCGAAGCGGTCGGCGGTCAGCGTGGCGCCGTTGACCACCCCATGACGCCCGTGACCGCTGGTGTCCTCCGCGCTGCCGCGGAAAAGATACTCGGCCACCAAGCCGTGCCGCAGGTCAGCGTCCATGCTGAATCTTACTCCTTCCGGTCCAGCAGGGTATGTGGGAGCGGCGAGCGGGGGAGCCCCCGAACTCCTCTTGACGTCGAGAGGAGGCGTTGGCATATTACCTCTCGAAATCAAGACGAATAACCCTTCGCCCCGGACGTCCCCCATGGCCCGACTCCCCGCGCCCTCCCAGAACGACGCCCTGCGCGGCTCGCTCGACCTGCTCATCCTCAAGGCCCTGAGCCTGGGCCCCCTCCACGGCTGGGGCATCGGCCAGCGGATCCAGCAGATCTCCCAGGAGGCGCTGGCAGCCAATCAGGGGTCCCTCTACCCGGCGCTCCAGCGCCTCGAACACCGGGGCGCGATCACCAGCGAATGGGGCGACAGCGAGAATAACCGGCGGGCCCGCTATTACCGGATCACCGCCGCCGGACGGGCCGCGCTCCGCACCGAAGTGGTCAGCTGGCGGCGCTTTGCGGCAGCCATCGAGGTTGCCCTCGATGCCAAGTAACCCGGCAGGACCGGAAGGGGGCACCATGAGCAGAATTCAGGGGTTGCGCGCCCGGCTCCGGTCGCTGCTGAGCCGCCGCGGCACCGAGCAGCGACTCGACAGCGAGTTCCAGTTCCACCTGGACATGGAAACCGAGCAGAACATCGCGCGGGGACTCGGACCGGACGAGGCCCGGCGCCAGGCGATCCTGGCGTTCGGCGGGATTCAGCAGCACCGGGAGGAATACCGCGACGGCCGGGGCCTCCGGGTCCTGCGGGAGCTGCTCCGCGATGCCCGCCACTCCCTCCGGTCTCTTCGGCGGGAGCCCTCCTTTGCCGTCGCGGTGGTGATCACCCTGGCGCTCGCCATCGGCGCCACCACCGCGGTCTTCACCCTGATGCGGCGATCGGTGCTGGAGCCGCTCCCCTATCCGTCGCCCGGCCGACTGGTTTCCCTGGGCACCCGTTACGGCGCGTGGGGGCTGGATCACGGGTCGCTCTCGGAGCCGGAGGTGGCCGATCTCGCGGGCATGCGCCAGACCTTTGCCGGAGTGGGGGCCTATCGCCCGGGTCCCCAGGATCTGGCCGGCGAGGATGGCCAGCAGGCCGAACGCCTGAACGGCCTTCAGGCGAGCGCCTCGCTGCTGCCGGTGCTCGGGGTGGTGCCGGTCCTGGGGCGCCTGTTCCGGAGCGACGAGGACCTGCCGGGCAGTCCGCCCGTGGTGCTGCTGAGTTACGGACTCTGGCAGCGCCTTGGCGGGGACTCGGCGTTGGTCGGCCGAAGCATTCGGCTCAATGCGGTGCTCCACACCGTCCTCGGCGTGCTCCCTCCGTCCTTCGCGCTCGAGAAGGCCGACATCGTGGTGCCGCTCCGGCTCGATCCCGCAGATCCGGGCTCGCGGGGCGCCCACTACCTCCGGGCCGTCGGCCGGCTGGCCGGTGGGGTCTCGCCGGCAGCGGCGCGATCGGCGATCGAAGCGGTCTCCGCCCGGCTCCGGGCCGACTATGCCGCAAACTATCCCGCGGATCTGCAGTGGTCGCTCACCGGCCGCTCGCTCGGCGCCGCGGTGCTTGGCGATACCCGGAAGGTGCTCGGCCTTCTTTCCGGGGCGGTGGTGCTCGTCCTGCTGATCGCCTGCGCCAACGTGGCCAACCTCATGCAGGCTCGCCTGCAGCGGCGGGAACGGGAGATCGCATTGCGCACCGCACTGGGCGCGAGCCGGGGACGGCTGGTGCAACAGCTCCTGACCGAAGGGCTCGTGCTGGCGCTGATCGGCACCGGGCTGGGGCTGGTGCTCGCCGTGGCCGGCGGGAACCTTCTGCTCTCCTTTGCGCCCGGGGCGGTGCCTCGGGTGGAGCGGCTCGGCGTGGACCTCGGCATGCTCGCCACGGCAGTGGCAGTCGCCGCGGGCAGCGTGCTGTTGTTCGCACTGTTTCCTGCCATCAGGGGCACCCGGATGGGAGGGGGAGGCCCCCGAGTCTGGGGAGCCCGAGGTGCCAGCGCCGAAGGGTGGGGACCCGGCGGCCGGGGGCTCATGGGGACCCTGGTGGCGGTCGAGGTGGGGCTGGCCATGCTCGTGGTGATGGCGGCGGGCCTCCTGGTTCAGAGTTATACCCGGCTCGCCCGGGTGGACCTGGGCTTTTCCGACGCCAACGCCGTGGCCTTCAACGTCTCCGTGCCGGAGGCAGCCTACGAGACGCCGGCGGACGTTTCCCGGTTTTATGGTCGCCTGCTCGCAGCGCTCGAACAGCTTCCGGGGGTCACCCGCGCCGGAGGGGCGCTCAATCTGCCCCTCCGCAGCGGCACCGGCAGCATCGACATCGAGGTCGATGGCCGGCCCATCGAACCGGGACGCTCGGCGGCGTCGCCGAACTTCCAGGTCGTCACGCCAGGTTACTTCGAAGCGATGCGGATTCCCGTGCTCCAGGGACGCCCGCCGCTGGCGAGCGACGACTCCCGCGCGCCGATAGCGGCGTGGGTGAACCGGTCGGCGGCGGAACGGCTCTGGCCCGGTCAATCGGCGCTGGGGAAGCGCTTCCGGTTTCCCGGCGACACGGCGCGTCCCTGGTTCACGGTGGTGGGAGTGGTGGGCGATGTCCGCACCGTGGCCGCCACCGAGGAGCCGAAGTGGGAGTATTACCTGGCCCACGCCCAGCTTCCTCTGGTGCTCAACGTCAGCAGCTTCCACCGGCGGTTGTCCATCGTCGTCAGTACGACTGCTGACCCGGGCGCACTGGCCCAGCCGATTCGCAGGGTACTGACCGAGCTGGACTCCCGGATCGCGCCGGCGCAGCTCGAGCCGATGACCACGGTGACCTCCCGGGCGATCGCGCGACCCCGGCTGGTCGCCATCCTGCTCGGGGCGTTCGCGCTCCTGTCGGGCACCCTCGCCATGGTCGGGATCTACGGCGTCCTGAGCTACGCGGTCACCCGCCGGACCCGGGAAATCGGCATCCGCCTCGCCCTCGGCGCGCGTCAGGAGCAGGTGGTGCGACAGATCGCGGTCGAGGGACTTCGCGCGGCCGGGTGGGGGATCGTGATCGGAGGCGCGGGAGCCCTGGCGACGAGCAGGCTGGTCGAGGCGCAGCTGTTCGGCATCGGACCGCGCGACCCGGCGGTCTTCGGCGCCAGCGTCCTGGGCTTGGCGGTGGTATCGCTGACCGCCGCACTGATTCCCGCGCGACGGGCCGCCCGGGTGCAGCCGGCACTGACGCTCCGGGAAGACTAGGCCCGGGTCAGGACCCGGACTACGAAGGCGCTTTTCGCCTCGGTGTACGCCTCGCGATCGTCCCGATACCGGCGCGCCAGGAGTGTCTTGAGCTCGGCGTATTCGGCGGCGAGCGCGGGATCCCTCCGGAGTGCCTCGCGAAACAGGATCCGCTCGTTCCAGAGCGGACTGCCGAACGGCACCAGGTGCAGGTGATGGGTCCGGTGGGCCGGGGATGGCTTGCAGAACCAGTGCATCACGTCGGCCCGGTAGGGAAAGTGGACGTAGTCGAGCCGGGCGACTGCCTCAACCGCCGGGCGTGAGGCCGTGAGGCTCTCGACCCCGGCCATGATGTCCAGGACCGGCTTCGCGCGGAGCCCGGGCACGGCGGTGCTCCCGATGTGCTCGATGGTTCCGGTGAGCCATTCCCCGAGAACGCTGGCGAGGCGCCCGCGCTCGCTCTCGAAGGCCGCGGGCCAGGCAGGGTCGTAGTCGACCAGCAGAACAGGCGCTTCCGGCCCGCGAGACATGAGTCCTGGCCCCCCTACTCGGAACGCAGGGCCTGAATCGGGTCGGCGCGGGTGGCTCTCCAGGCCGGCACCAGGCAGGCCGCCGCCGAGACCAGGAGCAGCAGCGACGCCATCGCGAGGAACACCATCGGCTCGACCGGAGAAACCTCGTAGAGCGACGATCTCAGCGCCCGGGTGAAGACCACGGATCCAGCGAAGCCTACCAGCAACCCGAGGACGGGGAAGACCATCCCCTCCCGGAGCACCTGCCGCAGGACCTGGCCCGAATCGGCGCCCAGCGCGATCCGGATGCCGAATTCCCGGGTGCGCATCGCCACCGCGTAGGCCAGCACCGCGAAGATGCCGCTCGCTGCCAGCAGCAACGCGGCGAGGCCGAAGCCGCCGAACAGCAGGGCGTCGAAGCGGTGCCGGGCCCAGGATCCGCTGACCAGCCCGGCGAGCGGCCGCACATCCCGCAGAGCCAACTCCGGATCCACCGACCCGATGGCCCGGCGCACATCGGGCAGCACGGCCATGGGGTCTCCCGTCGTCTTCAGGAATACCATCCGCGACGGGTAGGTGAACTGCTGATACGGCGTGTAGAAGCTCGCAAAGTTTGGCTCCCGGTCGAGCGGCTGATACACCACGTCGCCCACGATGCCCACGATCTCGGCGCTCCGCTCCGGGCTGTCGAAGTTACTGCCGCCGCCGAACCAGACCCGCTTCCCGATGGGGTCCTCATCGGGCCAGAAGCGGCGAGCGGCAGTCTCGCTGATCACGGTGACCCGGGGCGCGCCGTTCCGATCGGCGGCGGTAAATACCCGGCCGCGCCGGAGCGGAATGCCGAGGGTGACGAAGTGGTCGGGCCCGATGTAGTGGCGGAGCACCGGCGGGGCCCGGCCCGGCTGAGGCGCCGGCCGCCCCTCGATGTAGAGCGTACTGTTTGCCGTTCCACTGAGCGGAGCGCCGCCGTCCACGCTGGCCGACTGTACTCCGGGAACCCGTCCAACCGCCTCCAGTACCCGGGTCACAAAGGCCGGGGCCTCGGCGGTGGGAACCCGTACCTCGGAGGGGATCAGCCAGAAGGTGAGCACCCCGGCCGGCTCGACCCCGATGTTCACCCGCCGCATCCGCTCGAAGCTGGTGATGAGCAGGCCGGCGGTCACCACCAGCAGCATGGCGACCGCCGCCTCGACCCCGACGATCAGGTCCCGCGGAGAAAGCCGCCGACGCGAGGCCGCCTGACCGGCGATGCCGAGCGAGGCACCCCTGACTCCCTGGGATACATCGAGCCGGAACGCGCTCAGCGCCGGTGGAACCGCGACTAGCAGCGCGGTCACCGCGACCAGAACGACGCCGAAGCCCAGCTCGACCAGTGAGAATCCCGGCTCATCGAAGGGCGCCACGCTGCCGTAGAAATTGGCCGGGGCCCAGACATTGGCAGGCGGGGCCACGGCCGCGCTGATCCACCAGGCCAGCGCGATCCCCAGGGCTCCGCCCAGCACCCCCAGCGCCGCACCTTCCATCAGCAGGTGCCGGAACAACCCGCCCGCACTGCTGCCGAGGGCCACCCGCACCGCCGATTTCTGCCGCCGCGCGGCGGCCCGGCCCAGGAGCAGGTTGGTGACGTTGGCGGCGGCGAGCAGGTGGAACAGGGCCATCGCACCGAGCAGCACGAAGAGCGATCGGCGGATGCCGGGCTCGACCCGTGCCTCATTGAGCGGGACGGCACTCGCGTTTACCCGCTCCGCCCTGAAATCCGGGTCGCTGGGAACCTCCAGATTGATCTCCTGGCCCAGGATCTCGAGCTCGGCTCGCGCGGCGGCCGGCGTGACGTCGTCCCGCAGCCGCCCGACCGCGCTGATGAAGTTCTGGTTGGTGGTCAGGTACTCGGCGTAGGTGATCAGCGGCGACATCGTGGCCGGAATCCACAGCTCGGCCTGCCCGGAGAGTCCTCGAAAGCCTCCGGGAAGTATGCCGACCACGGTGAGCGGAACCCCGTTCAGCCGGATGGGCCTTCCGACCAGCGCGGGATCGCCCCCAAAGCGGCGAACCCAGAGATCGTGACCGATGATGACGACCGGCGAGGGGCGAGCCGGATCGTTCTCGGCATCGGCAAAGAGGCGGCCTCGCTCCGGGAGGACGCGCACCACCCGGAAATACGAGGGAGAGACCCGCTCGCTCTGCACCAGCTCGGCGTCGGCGCCATTCTCCCCCGACAGCGTCAGCGAAGCGGGCGAGTAGCTGGCGACGCTCTCGAAGCTCCGCTGCCGGGCCGAGAGCAGCTGGAACCGCGGGAACGACCAGCGCTCCCGGCGAGGAGGCTCGTTTCTCGGGTTCCGCTCGAGGTAGAGCATCGCGAGCCGCGCGGCGTCGGGGAAAGGCGGCTGCCGGAACATCGCCGCGCGAACGATGCCGAAGGTGGTGGTGAGGGCCGCGACGCCGACCGCGACAGTAAGGATTACCGCGAGGGAGAGGCGAGCGGTGCGGACCACGGAACGGAGCGCGAACCGGAGCGGCATAATGAACCCGGGTTAGTAGCTATCCTGGGATGCCGGCCCGGCGCCGGCGGTTTGAGCGAGCAGCCGAACCACCTCCTGGTGTCCGCGCCGGGTTGCCCAGGCCAGCGGCTTTGCCCAGGGCGGGTCGTCGGGCAGATCCGGCTTCGCTCCCCGCGCCAGCAGGAATGTTACCATGTCCAATCTGCCCTTGCGGGCCGCGAAGGCCAGCGGCGTGGAGCGGTCCTCGTCGTCCCGGGCGTGGATATCGGCGCCGTGATCGAGAAAGAGCGCCGCCCCTTCCACGTCTCCGCTGCCGGCGAAATGATGCAATGGGGTTCGGCGGACCCAGTCGGGCCGGTTGGGATTCATCCCCTGGGTGAAGAGGAGCTCCGCCATCTCCCGAGGGCGGGCGACCATCACCCGGGTCGCCAGATCCGGCTGGTGATGGAGCAGGAGCTCCACGAATTCCCGGTGGCCCCGGCCCGCGGCCTTTTCCAGGGCGGCGGGGTCGTTCGCCAGGCCGGGGTCCGCGCCGAGCAGCTCGGTCGCGGCCTGCCCATCGCCGAAATAGGCCAGCACCTCCATCGAACGGCGGAGCCCGGTCGCGACGATGGCGTCGTAGGTGAGCGGCGGCGTGGGATCGTTGGGGATGGTCCAGCTGGCGTCGTGGGAGGCCAGCAGCTCGATCATTCGCAGGTCGCTTCTGGCGATCGCGATCCAGACCGGGTCGGCCGAGCTCTCCACCGGGGCGTCGGGGTCGGCGCCGCGTTCCAGGAGCAGTTTGGCGATGTCGTAGTGTCCGTGATAGACCGCGGAATAGAGCGCGTGTCCCCGGGGCGCGATGTGCTCCTCGGGAAGGTTGGGGTCGGCGCCCCGCTCCAGCAGGAAGTTGACGATGTCGAGGTGGCCGGCGCCGGCGGCATTCTTGAGCGGGGAGCCGCAGCCGACGTAGTAGGAGTTGTAATCGTTGGTCCGGTTGACCAGGGAAGGATCGGCGTCCAGCAGCTCGCGTACCCGGGCCAGGTTCCCCGTCGCGGCGGCCATCCAGACGTCCACCGTTGACCCGCGTGCCACCAGATGACGGTACACCTCGCCCGCCGTGGTGGTGACATGGGCCGGGACGTCGCGCCAGCCCCGATAGTCGTAATCGCCGTTGACCAGATGGATGGGACGGGCGCCGTCTCCGCGGGCCGCGTCGAGATCGGCGCCCCGGGCCGCCAGCTCGTCGATGAGGGGGAGCTGGCGGGTCATGGTGGCCCAGTGAATCGGCTGATTCGAGCTCTGGTCCCCGGCGTGCAGCAAGTCGGGTGTCGCGTCCAGCAGCGCGCGCACCAGCTCCGGCTGGTAGCCGCGAATTGCCGCCGCAATCTCCTCGCCGCGGGTGGAGGCGCCGTAGCGCGCCGCGAGCTTTCGCTCGAGCAGCCGCTCCATCTCGGTGAATCCGCGATCGCGGGCCATCTCCAGCCGGTCGCCCAGGCTCACCCCGAGGGCCCCCCGATCGATCAGGAATTCGGCGACCGCGAGCCGGTTGTTGCGCACCGCGAAGGAGAGCGGGGTCCGGTACTCGTAATGGGACCGGATCAGGGACGGGTCTCCGTCCACCAGCCGCTTTACCGCTTCGAGATCCCCCGCCTCGCAGGCCAGGAACATCTCCCAGACGTCGGTCCCTCGCCCGGGGGACCACAGCCACGGGGTATCCTGCTTGAGCGGCTCAGGCTGGATCATGCCGTCAAGTCTATGGTCGCGGTCCTCCCCTCCACAATGCCGACGCCGAACACCACCTGGGGGGCATCAGTCCTTGTAGGGGTCGAGATCATTGGCCCCGGCCATGACCACGATGAGCGGGCGCAACAGGTGCACGACTTCGATGGTGGGACCCTGCGCCTCCAGCACTTCGGGAAGCCGGCGGTAGGCGTGGGGGCTCTCGTCGAGCCCTCCGCCCCGCAGCACCACGCCCTTCCGGGTGATCCACTCCTGCATCATGTCGGCAGTCACCTGGCCGGGCGTGATGATCCTCCCCGTCCTCCGGTTGCGCTTTCCCGCCGCCTGGGTGCGGCTCATCACTCGGCCGGCGCCGTGCACGGTCGAGTAGAGCGCGTCCCGCTGGAGCGCGCTGATCTCCTCGTTCGCGGGCTCGGCGCCCCGTACGATGACCGCATCGTCTCCCATGCTCCCGCCCACGAATCCCAATTGACCGGGAAATGCGGGAGTCGCGCCCTTACGCACCACGACCAGCTCCTCGCCGTCGTGGGTTTCTTTCCAGGCGAAGTTGTGGTGGTTGTGCACCAGCTCCAGCTCATGGGCCCCAAGAAGGTGGGCCACCTTTCGCGCCACCCATTCCCGGCCGGCATAGGCATAGCGCCCGGCCAGCTGCATCAGGTGCCAGTAGTCGTGCCCGAGCGGCTGATCGAGCGGTAGCAGGATCTCCGCCTCGGGCGCCCGCTCGCCCCAGGCCTTGCCCTGGGAAAGCGCGAGGTAGCTCGAGGCTACCGTGTGACCGAATCCCCGGCTGCCAAAGTGCACTCCGACCCAGAGGGTCCCGGTTTCGTCGGCGAACACATCCACGTAGTGGTTGCCGCTGCCCACGGTCCCCAGCTGTTCACGCGCCCTGGTGTGAAGGGACTGACGGTGCCCGGCCGGCACCGCAGCCCAGGCCGGATCGTCGAAAAGGGGATGGTCGACCGGGGCGTCATCGGCGCGATTCTTCCTGCCCACCCCAAAGCTCACGGTCGCGGCGATTTCGTTGGCCAGCCCGACGAAGGTCCGGGCGCTCTCGGTCTCGGTCCCGCCGAGATCGCGCAGGGAGAGATCGGTGCGGATCGCGGCGTTGCCGCAGGCGATGTCGAAGCCGACCCCGACCACCGACACCTGGTTGTCGTACGCCGCCACCCCTCCGATCGGCATGACGTAACCGGCATGGCCGTCGGCCATGAGCGCGACCTTGCGGGCCCGCGCTGCCACCCGCTCGAGCTGGAGCCGGGTGTTCTCGTCATGGGTTCCGAAGATCCGCATGGCGCTGAGACGAACATCGCGACCAGACTCACACAGCATCGGCTCGGTAACTTTTCCACGCGGCAACGCCGTGTGTCCCATTCCCCGCCTGCCGTCTCCTCCATCAGACGTAACCGGAGGCGACATGTCCAGGGATGGGAAGAGCGAGGACGGGGAACAACTGGCCGCGGATCATGCCATCGCCGAGTTCCGGGTGGCCGCCGACCGGACGGTCGGCGCGTGGTCCGATGCCAAGCTGGATGCCGTGATCGCCAGGCTCCGGCAGGAGGGAACCCGGAAGCCGGACAATTTCGCGCTCCTGATGTTCCTGGAGGACGCCAGGCTCCGGCGCCATGAGATGCGATCCCACTCGGACGGGAAAGGAGACCCCTCGATCGAAATCGTCTGGTAACGGGCTTGACAGCGCCGGTCGATGCCCTTTGCTTCTTTTACGTATCCGTGTATGCGGATACGTCAGGAGCCCATGACCAGAGCTGCCCCTCGCGCGGTCGAGGAACACCGCGGACTCTTCAGCGGACTGGCCGATCCGGTCCGGATCCGGCTCCTGAATCTCCTGGCCGCCGGAGAGCTGT
>DATFGC010000338.1:0-2047 GCA_035249765.1 Gemmatimonadales bacterium
GCACCCACCAGTCGAGTCTGGGCACCTTCATCACCGGATCCACCTTCACCGGAATCCGGGGGCACTCGCTCCGGCTCCACGGCCTGGAGCCCGGCATCAACGACAACGCCTACGCCCGGGGCATCGTGATCCACGGAACGCCGGGCGTCAGCGAGGCGAAGGCGCGCCAGGGCAAGATGGGACGGACCGAAGGCTGTCCGGCGGTCTCGAGCGAGGCGGCCCCGCGGCTGATCGCCCTGATCGCCCACGGCACGGTGGTGTTCGCGTGGTTTCCGGAGACCAGCTTCCTCCAGGCCTCGGCCTTTCTCGATCGCGAGGCGGCGATGGGGAGGCTCGGCTCCCAGTAACGTCGTTGTCCGCGCCCCCGCGTCCTTGCGTCCTCACGCGGTAATCGCCCGCTTCCCCCGCAACACGAACGTCAGCATGAATCCCATCACGAATCCGCCGATATGGGCCATGTAGGCCACCCCGCCCTGATCATCCGCCGCGCTGCTCACCGAGCCTATTCCGCTGAACAACTGCAGGACGAACCAGAGGCCGATGACCACCAGGGCCGGCGCCGGCACCACACCTCTTCCCATCATCACATGGACCCGGCCGCGGGGATACAGCAGCAGGTAGGCGCCCAGCACTCCGGCCACCGCGCCCGAGGCGCCCAGGTTGGGCACCGCGGAATCGGCGCTGAAGGCCAGCTGGGCGAAGGTCGCTGCAACCCCGCACACCAGGTAAAAGATCACAAACTTGGCGTGGCCGAACCGGTCCTCGACGTTGTCGCCGAAGATCCAGAGGTAGAGCATGTTGCCGAGCAGGTGGAGCCAGCCGGCGTGCATGAACATGGCGGTGAACAGGGTGAGGAAATCGCCCCCGGGGTCGGCCAGGAAACGCCGGGGCACAAAGGCCCAGCGCTGAATGAACGCTTCCCCGCCGCTCATCTCCACCAGGAAGAAGAGCACGTTGAGCGCGATCAGGATATAGGTCACGACCGGCGTGATCCGGCGGCCGGTATTGTCGTCACCGATGGGGAGCATGGGGTAACCGCCTCACGCGAGAGTAGAGGAGCTCAACGGGCCAGCGGATCCGGCCGGAGCTGAAATTTCATCACCTTGCTGGTGGTACCCTTCCCCCCTTCCATGTGGAACGGCGCCCGGGTGCTTACCGTCGCCCACAGGCCCCTTCCCTTCCAGCCGCCGGCGGGATCGTCGATCCGGCCGTCGAGCCACTTGGTGAAGAAGCCGAGCGGATAGGGAACCCGGAGCACCACCCACCGTCCGTCCTTGAGCGCCAGCAGGCCTTCGGCGCCGTTGCCGGTATTGATGGGGACGTTCCGGCCCAGCCCGAAGGTGTCGAACTGGTCCACCCAGGTGTAGTAGCTGGCTTCCGCGCTGCCGCTGCCGGACACGCCCTTCATCTGGGGGACCGGCTCGGTGTAGAAGGTCCAGCCCTCGGGGCAGTGCTGCCCGGTCGCGGTGGGTCCGTTGAGCGGGCCCTTGCACTTGCGCCGGTCGAAGCTGGCCAGGTGTCCGCTGGCCAGCGCCGCCCAGGCCACCCCGTTCCGGTCGATGTCCATCCCCCGGGGAGAGAAGCCCTCGAGCGGAACCCGGGCGTCGTTGACCGGGAGCTCGTAGAGCTCGGCCAGCGCGGTCTCCGGCGGGTTAGGCCCGGGCACCAGCCGCACCACCGCGCCGGGATAGCCCAGCGAAGAGCCCCACACCGAGCCGTCCGGCGCGGGAGCCACCGAATAGAAGCCGGCCGCGATTCGCTTGTCTTTGGCGGGATCCACCGGCTGGTTGGGCTCCACGTACTCGTCCCGCTTGCCGTTGCCGTTGGCATCGAGAATCAGCGCGGTCCAGCCCTGGGATCTCTCCTCGTCGCCGGTCTCGTCGAACATCCTGGTGTTGAGCCAGCCCACGACCTGACCACCGCCGCTGGTCCACAGGGTATGATTGGCGTCCTCGGCGAACATCAGATGATGGGTGCCGAAGCAGGTGCCGATGTGGGTGAGCTTGTCGGTCTTGGGATCGTATACCGCCAGGTGCCGGCTCGCCCG
>DATFGC010000339.1:0-3313 GCA_035249765.1 Gemmatimonadales bacterium
GCCTGGTTGCGGCTCTGCGCCGGGACCGGCGCCGTGCCCCCGGACGCAACCAGCGCCAGCGCGAGGATGGAGAGTGTCTTCACGGCGCCCTCCTATGGAACCGCGTTGGGCATGACGTCGATGATCAGGTTGGCTTCGACATCACGCAGGATGAGATAGTGGGTCACGATCCGGTACTCCAGCTTGTCGGGCGGAAGCTGGGGCAGCAGCGGCAGGAGGGTGGGCGGGAAGGTGGCCAGCGGATAGGTGGTCGGATAGAGCATGTTCACCGCGGGCACGAAATTCGGCAGCTCCTCCTGGGCGTCGTCCCGCTGCTCCACCACCGAATCGGATCGCCGGCTGTACTCGGTCTTGATCAGGGTGGTGACGATGGTGGAGAATTCGGGAGTAAAGATGTCGCCCTGCTTGGCGGAATCCCGGGCGGTCTTGATGAGACTGGCCAGAGTGGTAGCCCGGGCAGCGATCTCCGCCTGGCTCCTGGTCTCGTCCAGCGGTCCCATCTTCTCGGCCAGGCTGTCCCGGAGTGTCACGTAGGCGTCCACCCGCTTGCCGAACTCGGCGAAGGGCGCCGCGGTCGGATCGGTCCGCTCCTCGTAGGGCTCCTTGCCGCACCCCAGCGCCGCTGCGGCAACCAGAACCGCCATGCCGGATCGAGTCAGGTAGGACACGCCGCCCTCCTCACGCTGCGAGTACCCCGTCCCGGGTCCGGCCCGGGATTCGGGGATTGCCTGTCACGCTTGAGTCACGATTGGGCGACGAGAGGCAAGGACGATATTTGCACAGGGGAACACCGCGGTGGGCGAGATTCGATCGCCGGACCGATGATTGTGTCCGCGCCGCGGAGGTTACACCCTCAGCTGCGGGGCGGCTCCGGCTGAGGTCCGAGAGCGGGAATGATCTGGCTGCCCACGATTTGCTGGCTCCAGCGCCCCCAGATTCCGCCCTGGCCGTAGTTGGCCCCGGTAAAGACCACGACCAGGCGGAGCTCAGGCACCACCAGCAGCACCTGGCCGCCGTTCCCGATCGCGGCGTAGGTGCGGTACACCCGGTCTCCGGACTCGACCGCGCCGAGATGCCAGGCGTAGCCGTCGTTTCCTCCCCCGTAAAACTCTCCAAACGCCTCCGGGCTCAGGCCGGTGGACGCCGGGGAGATGTGGATGCGGGACTTCGTTGACTCAGCGATCCACGACGAGTCCACGATCCGGCGCCCCCGCCACACCCCTCCGTCGAGAGAGGCCTGGCCCACCTTGAGGAGGTCCCGGGGACGCAGGTAGGAGCCCCCTCCGAAGTAGCCCTGGTCGTTCGGAGTCAGGTTCCAGTGATAGGGTCCGAACTCCAGCGGACGCGCGATCCAGCGCTCGAACAGCTCGGGCACCCAGGTCCCGGTGCCGACGGTCAGCGCGCCGCCGACCAGATTGATGTTGGCCGAGCAGTAGGCGTAGCGCACCCCCGGCTCGTGGGCCATGGGGAGGTCGAGGGTGTACGTCCACCAGTCCGGCTGGCCCCGCTGGCTGGTGAGAGTGTTTTCGTTCCCCGGTGACGCCTCGTCGTTGTCGTCACAGGCCAGGCCGGGGGTATGGGTCAGGAGGTGCGCCAGGGTGATACGTGCCTTGCGCGGGTCGGGGTTTGCGAACGGACCGAGCGGCGCCATCACCTGGTAGACCCGTGACTCGGGCGAAAGGCGGGCACCCCGCCGCATCGCCGCGCCCAGCAGCACCGCGGCGAAAGTCTTCCCGGCCGAGCGGGTATCGTGGGGCGTGTCGCGGGTAAAGCCGAAGAAGTACTCCTCCAGCACCAGCTTGCCTCGGCGCGCCACCAGCAGCGAGTGCATCAGGGGCGGAGCCCGGACCGCCGGGTCGGCGGCCGCGATCCGGCGGATCACCCCGGTCAGGCTGTCCTCGTCGAATCCGACCTCGCGGGCCCGGTCCGTTTCCCAGCCGTCTCCGGTCGGCGGCGGCGCGCGATAGCTGTATGGTGGAGCGCCCGGCGGCCGGCGGGAGAAGTTCGACGCCTGAGTCGGCGTGGCGGGTCCCAGGCGGAGCACCTCGCGCGCGTCGGGCCAGAACAGCCGGAACCCTTCCCCTGCCCCGGCGAAGACCGCGGCATGGCGGACCTGCGCCGGTCCATCGAGGGGCGCCGTCAGCACTACGCTGTCGCCCTGACGGGTCAGGCGGTAGAGCGTGGCGCCGCCGTTCGAGTTCCTCTCATGGTTCCGGATCGCGCCGAGCAGCCGGTCCGCGGAATCGCGGTAGACCTTGAGGAAGAGGGTGAAGCGCTGCTCCAGCTGCCGGACCGTTCCCCGCCATTCGCCCGGCCTCACACGGGCGAGCACCAGGGGCGTCGCGAACCGCTGCCCGTACCCGACCGGAGTGGGGCGCTCCGCCGATACGGCGGGAGGCTGCAGCCAGAAACCGGTGATCGAGCGCCCGCCCGCGGCCAGTCGGCCGCGAAACCGTCCGACTTCGCTCCCGAACCCGAGCCGGACGCTGTCGCCCTTCAACTCGGCCCGCACCTCGGCGCCACCCAGCGTCGCCACCCAGCCGGTGGCCGCGCGCCGGACTACCAACTCCCCGAGCAGGCCGGGGCGGTACACCGACTCACTCGCCCATATGCCGAGCATGTCGTCGGTCCCTGGTGACTGGCTTGGTGCCGGCAGCGGGACCAGCAACAGGAGCCACGACCATTTCGCCGGGAACCCGGGCATGGGATTCTCCTCGAATCGTTGGGAGTCGCTGCGGCTCGCCCATTATAGCCCTTGACACTATAGCCTGCAAGTCTATAGTATGCGGCATGTCCACCGACCCTGCCGCCGACGCCCTGCTCCCGCTTCATCCTCAGACCTTCCACATCCTGCTCGCCCTGGGCCGGGGGGACCAGCACGGCTATGCCATCCTCCGGGCGGTGGAGGAACGCACCGAGGGGGCGGTGAAGCTGAGCGCCGGGGCCCTTTACCGCACCATCCATCGCCTGCTCGAGCAGGGGCTCATCACCGAGCCCAGGAACCCGACCGGCCCCACCGATGACCAGCGCCGCCGGTACTACCGCCTGACCCCCTTCGGGCGGACCGTGGCGCTGGCGGAAACCCGGCGGCTCCGCGAGCTGGTCCAGCTCGCCCGACACAGCGGCCTGGTGCCCGACACCCCGTGAACCGGTTCTACCGCGCTCTCCTCCGCCTCTACCCGGCCTGGTTCCGGGCGGAATATGGCGACGAGATGGCGGCGGTCCACGCCGAGCGGCAAGCACACGGTGGAGGTGGCAGGCACATCGCCGCGGTCGCGGAGGTAGTTCCCAACGCCATCGCGGTTCACTGGTC
>DATFGC010000340.1:0-5038 GCA_035249765.1 Gemmatimonadales bacterium
GCTCACCGCTTACCGCTCACCGCTTACCTTGTTCCGATGTTCATCGAGCTCACCGACCACCTCCGCTGTCCCGCCGACCACCCCGAGCAGTTTCTGGTGCTTCTCCCCTCCCGCATGGACGGCCGCCGGGTGCTCAGCGGCGAGCTGGGCTGCCCGGTTTGCGGGACGGTGGTGCAGCTGGCCGACGGGATCGCCGACTGGGGAGACGCGGCTCCCTCGGTCGCGGGCACCGGACTCACCGCCGAAGCGGTCGCCGCCTTTCTCGGTCTCTCCGGCCCCGGCGGATTCGCGCTCCTGGTCGGTGGGGTGACCACGCTGGCTCCGGCGCTGGCGGGGCTGATGCCGGGCGTCCGGCTGGTGCTGCTCAACCCTGCGGCCGGAACAGCGGATTCGGAGGCGGCCGGGGTGCTTCGCTCGGCACGGGTGCCGGTCAAGTCCGCCAGCATGCGGGGCGCCGTCCTCGGCGCCGACGTCTCGGGACTTCCCGAGCGGGTGGCGGAGTGCGTCGCGGCGGTGCTGCCGGGGCTCAGGGTGGTGGGGGAGGGCGGGGAGCCGCCATCCGAAGGCGCTGAACTGATGGCGCGTACTACGGAGTGCTGGGTTCTGCGCAGGAAATAGCGAGATAGCGAGTAGCGAGTAGCGAAGAGCGAAGGGGAAACCGCTTCGCTACTCGCTATTCGCTATTCGCTATCTCAGAATGATGTACGCCACCCCGGCTATGGACGCCGCCATGGGGATCGTGATGATCCAGGCCCACACGATCTTGCCGGCCACGCCCCAGCGCACCGCGGAGAGCCGCTGGGCGGCGCCGACGCCCACGATCGCGCCGGTAATGGTGTGGGTCGTACTCACCGGAACTCCGAGCGTGGTGGCCAGAAAAATCGCTCCGGCCCCCCCGGTTTCCGCGCAGAAACCGGTGAAGGGGCGGAGCTTGGTGATCCGGGTTCCCATGGTTTTCACGATGCGCCACCCCCCGGCCGCGGTTCCCAGGCCGATGGCCGCATGGGCGGACAGGATGATCCACCACGGAATGTGGTCGGCGCTGGGCAGGTACAGGTGCCGGGTCCAGTCGGTGGCCCCCGCGAAGAGCGACTGGGTGGCGACCAGCAGGCCTACGATGATGCCCATGGTCTTCTGGGCGTCATTCCCGCCGTGGTTGAGGGAAAACGCCGCCGCCGACAGCAGCTGCAGCCGGCGGAACAGCCGTTCGATCGGCGCGGCGGGCAGCCGGTGGAGCGACCAGGAGAGTCCTACCGTGAGCGTCATCGCCGCGATCATGCCCACCATCGGCGAGATCACAATGAACAGGATCGGTTTGATCCATCCCGAGGCGATCAGCGCGGAGATACCGGACTTGGCGATCGCGGCCCCGCCCAGCCCACCCATCAGCGCGTGCGAGCTGGACGAGGGCAGGCCGAGCCACCAGGTGATCAGGTTCCAGACGATGGCCCCGATCAGCGCGGCCAGGATCACGTTGCTATCCACCACCGTCGGATCCACCAGGCCGCTCCCGATGGTCTTGGCTACGGCCGTGCTGAAGACAAAGGCCGCGATGAAGTTGAAAAAGGCGGCCCAGATCACCGCCACGCCCGGCGTGAGCACCCGGGTGCCCACTACGGTGGCGATCGAGTTGGCCGCGTCGTGAAAGCCATTGATGAAATCGAAGAACAGCGCGACCGCGATGATGAACAGGACCAGCGAGACCGGATTGGAGAACATCAGGAGTGCTTGATCGCAATCGACTCGAGGATGTTCGCGACGTCCTCGGCCTGGTCGAGCGTCTTCTCGAGGGTATCGTAGATCTCCTTCCACTTGACCAGCGCGATGGGGTCCTTCTCCTCGTCGAAGAGCCGTCCCAGCCACTCCGCGTAGGTGGCGTCCCCCTCCTCTTCCAGTTTCTTGACCTGGATGCAGGCCTTGATGACCACCGGCGCCTTGCCGTTTTCCAGTACCTTGACCGCGTTGAGCAGCTGCTCGGTCGCCCGCGCGATCACGTCGGCCAGCATCACGATGCCCTGGGGCGGCTTGCCGCTGCGGAAGATGTGGGTGCGCCGCGCGGTACCGTCGATCCGGTCCATGACGTCGTCGAGCCGGGACGCCAGCAGGTGGATGTCCTCCCGGTCCAGCGGGGTGATGAAGCTGCGGTCCAGCCGGGTCACCAGCTCGTGGGTGATCTGGTCGGCCTGGTGCTCCAGCCGCTTGATTGCCTCCACCAGGTGGGCCCGCTTATCCGGCGCGGCATTCAGCAGCTCGCGGAGCGCCAGGGCGGCCTCGACGCACAGGGTCGCCACCGAAGTAAAGAGGTCGAAAAATCGCTCATCGCGGGGGAGGAGTCGCACGGAGAAGCTCCGGATGGTGAGGAACCGGAGCCAAAGATACCTGTAACGGGTTTCGTGACAAGGATGTTACAAAACCGTGATCTAATGCGGCGGGTGGGCTTCGGCGTCGGCATACAACGCGGCGATCTGCTCTGCATGGCGCTCCTCCACGATCCGCCGGCGGACCGAGAGCTTGGGGGTGAGCTCGCCGGCCTCGATCGAGAAGTCCCGGGGCAGGATGAGAAACCGCTTGGGCAGCTCGAAATGCGCCACATCCCGGAGGCTCTTCTGCGCCTCGGACGCCAGGAACTCTTCGACCTCGGGCCGGGCCGCCAGCTCCTCCCGGGTGCTCCACTTCAGGTTCTTCTCCCGGGCCCAGGCTTCCAGCCGCTCGAAGTTGGGGACCAGCAGCGCGATGGGGAACTTCTTCCGGTCCCCCAGCATCACCGCGTTGGAGATGAACTTGTTGAGCTTCAGCATGCCTTCGATAGGCTGGGGTGCCACGTTCTTTCCGCCCGCGGTCACGATGATGTCTTTCTTGCGATCGGTGATCCGGAGGAATCCTTCGGCGTCCAGGACGCCGATGTCCCCGGTGCGAAACCAGCCGTCCGGGGTGATCGCCTCCCGGGTTGCGTCGGGCTTGTTGTAGTAGCCCCGCATGACATGGGGCCCGCGGGTCAGAATTTCCCCGTCGTCCGCGATTTTCACCTCGACTCCCGGGAGCGGCTGGCCCACGGTGCCGAGCTTGATGCGTTCGGGGGTATTGACGCTGATGACCGGCGAGGTCTCGGTGAGGCCGTAGCCCTCCAGGATCGGGACGCCGGCGCCGTAGAAGAACTCCGCGATCTCGACCGCCAGCGGCGCGCCGCCCGAGATGAAGAAGCGCAGCCGGCCGCCAAGCCGGGCCCGGATCTTCCGGAACACCAGCCGGTCGGCGACCGCGCGAGCCATCCGCAGGTCGAAGGGGATGACTTTTCCGGCCAGGGTCCGCCGGGTCCACTCTTCCCCCACCCGGCGGGCCCAGAAGAAAATCTTCTTCTTGAGGGCAGGTCCCAGTGACGCCGCCTCCAGAGCGCCGGCGTAGATCTTTTCGTAGAGCCGGGGCACCGCGCAGCAGATGGTGGGGCGCACTTCGACCAGGTTCCGGGGCACCGCCTCGATGCTTTCGGCGTAGCTGATGACCACGCCGGACTGGAACATCAGGTAGTGCCCGGCCATCCGCTCGAAGATGTGGGACAGCGGCAGCAGAGACAGGCACTCGTCCCCGTCGGCCACATCCAGCGCCAGACAGGACGCCTCCACGTTGGAAGTGATGTTGCCGTGGGTCAGCATCACGCCCTTGGGCTCCCCGGTGGTGCCCGAAGTGTAGATCAGGGTGGCCAGATCGTCGGGAACCGCCTTGAGCGCGTCCTCGCGCCAGGCCGGCCACTTCCCCCTGGCCGCGCGGCCCCGGGTCATCAGGGCCTCGAACCCCAGCACGCCGTCGCCCTCGAGCCCCTTGTCGAAGGCGATCACCTCGCGCAGCCCGGGCAGCGATCCCCGGATCTCCAGGATCTTGTCCAGCTGGGCCCGGGTGGAGACGCACACTGCCACGGCTCCGGCGTCGCGCAGGATGTATTCAATCTGTTTGGCCGGGAGGGAAGGGTAGACCGGCACGTCGGCACAGCGGGCCGCGAGGCAGGCGTAATCGGTGATGGCCCACTCGGGCCGGTTCTCCGAGAGCAGGGCCACCCGGTCCCCCGGAACCAGCCCCAGGTCCAGCAGGCCGGCGCTCACCGCGTGTACCCGCTCCAGCAGCTCGGCGTAGCTGATCTGGAGCCAGCGTCCCTCCTGCTTGTGCCGGAGCGCAACCGGACGGTCCCGGAACCGCTCCGAGGTGCCGAAGAAGATGTCGTTGAGGGTGCGAGGCTGGCTCACCAGACCGTTCCCAGCTGAGAAGGCGGCGCCGTCACGGTCAGCTCGATGAAGTTGGAGACCAGGACCTGGCTCTCCCCCACCGCGGCCTGCACCCGGCCGGGCCCCGCCGCCAGCGCGGTCACCAGCCCGGCCTCGTCCACGCTGATAGTGGTGTCGGGCGTGCGCCAGGTGATTGCCACGCTCACCGGCCGGCCATCCCGATCCAGCGCCCGGGCGACGATCCGGACGGTGTCCCCCACCGCCAGGGTGAGGCTCTGGGGCGGGATAACCTCGAGGAACGCCACGCCGTCGCTGGTGGTGGGGAGGTTACCGCAGCCTGCGAGCAGGGCGCCCAGGAGCGCCCCTCCGAACCGCTTCACGAGGTCCCTGTGGCCTCGGCGCCGGCGGGGCCGGTGGCGATCTCGAGCTCGCGGAGGGTCGATTCGGCGTGGCTGACCCAGCGATCCGCGTCCGCCCCCTTGGGAGGCCGGCTGAGGAACGCCCGCAGGTGGGCGGCCGCGTCGTCCGTTTCGCCCCGCTTGATCAGCAGGAAGGCGATCCCGTAGTGCGCCCCGGTCAGGGTCGGATCCAGCTCCAGGGCGCGGCGATAGTGGCGAATCGCCTCGTCGGGCTGGCCGGTCTTGGTGAAGGCGATCGCCATGTTCTGGAGAATCCGCGGATCACGCGGATTGTCTCGCAGGCCCAGGCGATAGGAGGTGATGGCGGCTGTGAAGTCGCCCTGCCGCTCCAGCGCGAGCGCCTCGTTGAGGTAGTCCAGGCGCTTCGGTCGGGAGGAATCGGACGACCCGAAGAGCCGTCGCCAG
>DATFGC010000341.1:0-2717 GCA_035249765.1 Gemmatimonadales bacterium
ATCCGTCCCCCCCGTTTGGGGGGGCGGTGCGGCTCAGGAGTCCCCGGTGCAGTCGGCATGAAGCGAGGCGTCCTCCGCAACCCGGACCCGGGCCAGGGTGACTCCGGCGGGAAGCCGCGGGGCGATGCGCCGAAAGAGGTATCGGGCCAGCGCTTCGCAGCTTGGCAGGGTGCGGCCGTAGGCGAATTCGGGGAGATCGAGATTGAGGTGGCGGCCGTCCAGCCGCGCGGTGACTTCCTCGGCCAGGATCCGGTCCAGCGCGGGCAGGTCGAGAATCATGTCGGTTTCGGGATCGAGCGGACCGGTGACCGTCACGCTGCAGCGGTAGTCGTGGGCGTGACCAGGCTGCTCCGCCGTCCAGCCGAACCGGCTCCGGTTGATGTCCTCGGTCCAGGTCGGCTTGAAGTAGCGATGAGTGGCGCGGAAGCCGAGGCTGCGGGTGAGGGAGACCGGCATGGAGGCCGGCTCAGAAGGGACGGTGAAAGGCGTAGCTCAACCCCAGCGAATACCACCCGTTGGTCACCCATTCCTTGCCGGAGCCCGGAACCACCGGCGGCTTCCCGGGGTCGGTGCTGGGCGGCGACCGGAAGGACGCCGGATAGCTGATCTGCCAGAACGCGCTCCTGGCTTCCAGCTTGAGGAAGAGCCGATCGCTCAGGAAGACCCGGGCACCGATGCCGGGGGTGATGGCCAGCTTGGTGCGGAACTTGAACCCGGTGGAGTCCTCGGGCGTGCTCCCCGCCAGCACCACCCCGAATCCGCCGCTCACGAAGGGGGCAATCCGTCTCCAGGTCTTGCCGCCGGTGAGGTTGAACTGGAGAATGCCCTCGACGATGGTGACGCTCTGCTGGAGCGGACCGGTCCGCGCGGTCTCGATCGGCTTGCTCGGATCCACCACGAAACGATCGAGCTGCCCGTAGCTGGCTCCAATGCCGAGGGTGATGGTGCCCGAGCCGAGGAAATCGTAGCGCAGGCCCGCCATGGCGCCCTTGTGAGGCGCCACCCCGATCCGGCCGCCGACTCCGTTGAAATAACTGGCCGAGGCGCCGATGAACTGGCCGTACCGGAGAGTGCGGTAGGGTGAACGGTCGGGGTCGTGACCCACCTGCGCGGCAGCGGCGGGCGGGGCGAGCAGCAATACCAGGACCGGGAGCGCGCGGAATCGCATGGGCAGCTCAGCTCTCCTGGAGCGGGCGTCCGGTCATCTCGGACGGCTGCTCGAGGGCGAGGAGGTGAAGAATCGTGGGAGCGACATCGCACAGCGCGCCGCCCCGGCGGAGGGCGGCGATTCCGGAATTGACCGCTACGAAGGGAACCGGATTGGTGGTGTGCGCGGTGTGAGGGCCGCCGGTCTCGGGGTCGATCATGAGCTCGCAATTGCCGTGGTCGGCGGTGACCAGCAGCCGGGTTCCGCTCGACTCGCAGGCCGCCACGATCCGGCCCAGGCAGCGGTCCACCGTCTCCACCGCGCTGATGATGGCGGACTGCACTCCGGTGTGACCGACCATGTCGGCATTGGCAAAGTTGCAGAGCAGGAAATCGTGGCCCCTGGTGCGCAGGGCCCGGCAGAGCACGTCGGTGATGCCCACCGCGCTCATCTCCGGGGCCAGGTCGTAGGTCGCCACCTTCGGCGACGGCACCAGCTCGCGCTCTTCCCCCGGGAAGGGGGGCTCCCGGCCGCCGTTGAAGAAGTAGGTCACGTGGGGATACTTCTCCGTTTCCGCGGTCCGGAACTGGGTGCGTCCCCGGTCGGCCAGCTGCTCGGCCAGGATGCGCGCCAGGCTGAAGGGAGGGAATGCCTGGGGAAAGGGAAAGGTCGCATCGTACTGGGTCATGGTGACCAGATGCACCCGGGGGCGGCCGGGCACCGGAAAGGCCTCGAACCCCGGCAGCGCCAGGGCGCGCACGATCTGCCGCATCCGGTCGCTGCGATAATTGAAGCACAGCATCCCGTCGCCATCCCGCACCGTCGCCACCGGGGCGCCGTCCCGGGTCAGAACGATAGGGCGGACGAATTCGTCGGTTTCGCCCCGGGCGTAGGCGTCCCGTATCGCCTGGACCGGATCGGTGGCGGGAAGCCCGGTTCCCTGCACCAGGAGCTCGTAGGCGAGCCGAGTGCGGTCCCAGCGGTGGTCGCGGTCCATGGCGAAGTAGCGGCCCACCAGGGAGGCGATGGCGGCGCGGGGCCCGGCGATTCGCGCCAGATCGTCCTGCAGCCGGGCCACGAACTGCCCGGCCGACTGGGGAAGGGTGTCCCGGCCGTCGAGGAAGCCGTGCACCGCGATGCGGGGCGCCTCGAGCCGGACGCCGAGCTCGATGCAGGCCAGGAGGTGCGAATCCATGGCGTGCACCCCGCCGTTGCCCACCAGGCCGGCGAGGTGCAGGGTACCTCCGGATTGACGGAGCGCCGCGCCCAGCTCGAGGAAGGGCGGGAGCCGGAAGAACTCTCCACGGGTGATCGACTGGGAGATTCGCACCAGGTCCTGGGGCACCACGCGTCCCGCGCCGAGATTCAAGTGACCCACTTCGCTGTTGCCCATCTGCCCCTCGGGGAGTCCGACCGCGAGACCGCTGGCGTCGAGGAGCGTGCGGGGCGAGGAATTCCACAGACCATGCCAGACCGGAGTGTTGCCGAGCTCGATTGCGTTGCCCTCGCGTTCGGTGCGGTATCCCCAGCCATCCAGGACCACCAGGGCCACGGGCGCGCCGCTCGTTGG
>DATFGC010000342.1:0-2310 GCA_035249765.1 Gemmatimonadales bacterium
CCGGGTCCGCGCCGTGGTGGGCCGGGCCGCCGCCGACGCGCTGTTTCCGCTCAACAGCCCGATCCAGGAGCCGATTCAGCCCAACGGCCAGACCGCGCCGAGATATGACTTTGCCCCGCTCCCTTCTCCCGGAATCCCCGACCCCGTGGCGGAGATCGCGGCGCGGGAGCGCGAAGCGATTCAGCTTGCGTTGGGGCTCGCGCCCGGTGAGCCGGGACTGGGAGACGCGATCGGCAGCAACAACTGGGCGGTCTCTCCCCGGCGGACCGCGGCCGGGCATGCGCTGCTGGCCGGCGACCCTCACCTCGAGCTCTCGATTCCCTCGATCTGGTACGAGATCCACCTCCAGGTGGACAGGGGCCCCGAGGTGGCGGGAGTGACCTTTGCCGGCTCACCCGGGGTCATCATCGGCTTCAACCGCAACCTGGCCTGGTCGTTCACCAATACCGGCGCCGACGTGCGCGACTACTACGTCGAAGCGGTCGACGACTCGCTGAATCCCTCGCGTTACCGGGTCGACGGCGCCTGGAGACCGGTGGAGCGCCGGGTGGAGACCTATCACGGTCCCGGCGGCGAGCTCCTCCACACCGACACCCTGCACGCGACCCACCGGGGCCCCCTGCTGCGGGAAGGAACTCGCTGGCTCTCGATGCGGTGGACTCCGTTCGAGGCCACCCACGCCGGCGATGAATTCCTCCGGCTCGACCGGGCCGCCAGCGCGAGCGAGTGGATGGAGAGCTGGCAGGGGTTCGTGGCCCCGGCCCAGAACGGGCTGGTAGCGGATCGCAGCGGCAGCATCGCCATTCGCTCCACCGCTCGGTATCCGGTGCGGCCAGGCGGCCGAGGCGATGAGCTTCAGGACGGCACCCGCAGTGACGCCGACTGGCAGGGCTATCTCCCGCTCGAGGCCTATCCCTTCTCCCGCGATCCGGCCCAGGGCTTTCTCGCCTCGGCCAATCAGCAGCCGGTGGATCCCCGGGTGAACGGCCGCTACTTCGGCGCCAACTGGTACTCGCCCTGGCGAGCGATCCGGATCAACCAGCTGCTGCGGGGCGATTCCAGCGTGACTCCGGTCACCATGCGCAACTGGCAGACCGATCCAGGGAGCGCCCGGGCTGATGCCTTCGTGCCCGAGCTGCTGGGCGCGGCGCGCCGGCTTGCGGCGTCCGGGCAGGCCGACAGCGCCACCAGCCGGGCCGCGGCGCTGCTCGGGGAATGGGACCGCCGCTACACCCGGGAGAACCGCCGGGCTATCCTGTTCGAGCGGGTCATGGCGGCCTTGACCGGCAGCGTGTGGGACGAGCTGATTCCTCTCGAGCGCCGGAACGACTCGACTCCCCGCGCGGTCGCGTATCCCGAGGAGATGGTGTTGCTCGGCCTGCTGCGGGACTCGTTGGCCGCGTGGTGGGACGACACCCGGACCGCGCCGGTGGAACGGCGCGACGAGATCGTCGGCGCGGCGCTTCGCACCGGGCTGGCGTCGGCGATTCGCGACTTCGGTCCCCCCGAAGCCGACGGATGGCTCTGGAGCCGGGCCCATTCCGCCAACCTTTTCCACCTGTTGCGGATTCCCGCGCTCTCGGCGCTAGGCCATCCGGTGCAGGGAGGAGCCTCCACGCTGGGCCCCTCGCCCGGACGCGGCGGATTCGGCGCGAGCTGGCGGATGGTGGTGGAGCTGGGAGACCAAGTGACAGCCTGGGGCACCTACCCGGGGGGACAATCGGGGAATCCCGCCAGCGCCCACTATCTCGACCGGCTGCCCCTCTGGCTCGAAGGTGAGCTCGCCCCGGTGCTCTTTCCCCGCACGGCCGAGGAGATTCCCGCCGACCGGCTGCGTGCGGTGCTGTCGCTCAGGGGTGGAGGCTGATCGTGCGCCAGGCGGCGGCGTTCCTGGTCCTCACCCTGGCCTTTGCGGTGGCATCGGTGCTGGGCTGGTGGGCCATTCCGGCGACTGCCGCGCTTTGGGGACTCCTCCGCCCGATTGCCCGACGCCCGGCCCCTGTCGCCGCGGCGGCGGCCGCGCTGGCCTGGACTGGATGGTTGCTGGTGGACGGGCTCTCGCCCCGAGGAGACTTCGGCGGTCTCGCGACCCGGCTGGCCGGGATATTCTCGCTCCCCGCGCCGGCCCTTCTCGCCATCACAATCGTGTTCGCTGCCCTGCTCGCGGGTTCCGCCGCGTACCTTGCCTTTGCGATCGCGGCGGCGCGGAAAGCCTGACGGGTTGACCCTGTGTGTGAGTTGTGTTGCCCACAGATGGCACAGATTACACAGAAAGAAAAACTTGTTGAATCATGTTTCATCGAGTGAAGC
>DATFGC010000343.1:0-11332 GCA_035249765.1 Gemmatimonadales bacterium
GCTCACCGCTCACCGCTCCCCGGATTCAGATCTCTCCCCTGCCGGCGAGTCCGGCTATCCGCTCCCCGGCGCGGAAGGCCAGGGCCATGATCGTCATGGTGGGCTGGCCCCGCCCCGACGTCACCATGCTGCTCCCGTCGCAGAGGAACAGGTTCCGCACGTCGTGGGTCCGGTGGTCGGGGTCGATCACCGAGGTCTTCGGATCCTTCCCCATCCGGCAGGTGCCCAGCAGGTGGGCGGTGAAGGTGGCGGTCTCCGCCGGATAATCCACCCATTTCTCCTGCGCTCCCGCGGCATCCAGGATCTCCATCGACCGGTCCAGCAGGAACTGGGAAATCCTGATATCGTCGGGATGATCGTTGTAGGTCACCCGGATCGCCGGAAGACCCCAGGCGTCCTTGGCCTTGGGGTCGAGGCTGATGCTGTTTTGGGGAACCGGTAGTGAGGTGGTGTGTCCGGCCAGCAGCATCGACCGGTTGAAGTATTCCCCCACCATCCGCTTGTACTCGCTGCCCCACTGGGGCGCGGTGTCCGCCAGCCCGCCCAGCGCCCAGGTGATCGGATAGCGCTGGAATCGCGCGTCGATCCCGCCGCCGCCGTAAAAACCCCGCTTCGGGTCGCTGTCGTAGAAGTCGTGGCTCAGCCGGGTGACCTGGATGCTCCGGTATTCGTTGAGCGGATGCT
Organism: Gemmatimonadales bacterium; assembly: GCA_035249765.1. Classification (GTDB taxonomy): domain Bacteria; phylum Gemmatimonadota; class Gemmatimonadetes; order Gemmatimonadales; family GWC2-71-9; genus JABFSM01. Next base: position 685 of record DATFGC010000343.1, read on the forward strand.
CGAATCGTCCCATGGCCCCGGCGCCGACGTTGAACATCAGGGTCTTGCCTACTCGGCCGCTGGAATTGGCCAGCCCGTCGGGAAACCGGTTGGACTTGGACATCAGCAGGAGCCGCGGCGTCTCCGCCCCGTTGGCACAGAGCACCACGGCCTTCGCGCGCTGGAGCTGCTCCCGCCGCTCGGCGTCGAAGTAAATCACCCCCACCGCTCTCCCCCGGGCATCGAGCTCGACCTTGCGGGCATAGCTGTTGGGCCGGATCTCGCAGCGGCCGGTGGCTTCGGCCACCGGAATCATTGCGGCCAGGCTCGAGCTCTTGGCGCCGTATTCGCAGCCGAACTGCATACAGTAGCCGCAGTGCTGGCAGGCGTTTCGCCCGTTGAACGGGCGGGAGAGGATCGCCACCGGGGCGGACTGGGGGTTGAGCCCCAGCTTTCTCGCGCCGCGCTCGAAGAGAACGCCGGCCGATTTGTTCGGCATCGGCGGCAGCGGGTACGGGCGGGAGCGGGGCGGATCGAACGGACCCGGCTCGCCGGAGACTCCGACCTCCCACTCCACCTTGGTGTAGTAGGGCTCCAGGTCGGCGTAGCTGATCGGCCAGTCCTGGAGATCGGCGCCGGGAATTCCGCCCAGCCGGCTCCGCTCATGGAAGTCGATTTCGTGCAGCCGCCAGAAGTTGGCGGTGAAGTGCACGCTGCTGCCGCCGACCAGCCTCGCATAGAGCAGCTCGCCCCCGCCGACCCGCGCCTCTTCCTGCTCGGTCTTGCGCCACGAGACCGGACTGGGATTGCTGATGCCGTTGTGGAAGAGGTACTTGAATTCGTCGTGCTCGAACCTGGCCGGATCGATCCGGGGCCCCTGCTCCAGCACCACCACCGAGAAGCCCCGGGTCGAAAGCTCCTTGGCCATCACCCCGCCGGCCGCGCCGGAGCCGACGATCACGAAGTCCACTTCGGTCGAGGTCGGATAGGTCACTCGGGGACTGATCTGCATCGCTCAGCCCCCCTTTCGGGCTTCGGCGTCGTAGTAGCCGAAGGGCGGCTGATAGATCCCGTGAGCCTGGAATCCCAGAAGCTTCCACCCGGCCTGGTCGCGATTACCGCCGTACGACGGGTTGGAGAACATCCCCATCACGGTGCCGGTGCGCATGGTACCGAAGAAGGGAGTCTTCTCGATGGCCCGGAGCAGCTCGTCCTGTCGTTCGGGTGCAAGCGCGGCGAACGAAGCGGCCTCGGGCCACTTGGCTCTGGTCCGGGCATTGAGATCGTCGAGGCCCGCGATCAACGGATCCTTCTGGTCCCGGGCGAAGCTGGCCAGCGCCTGATCGATGAAGTGAATGACGCCGGCTTCCCTGGCGCCGGGCGTCCCGTCCGACGGGATAATCCGCATCGCGACCGCTTCCAGGCCGTCGGCCTGGGCGGGGGTGAGCACCGCGAAGCGATAGGGCGGCGGCGCCGCCACCGTTCGCCGGGCATGGGCAAGCGCCGCATGCACCAGGTCGGGGTCGGCGGCAAGCCAGGCCGCCCCCGCCGCACCGGCGGCGGCGAGAAAGGCCCGGCGGGTTACCTGATCGGACATGCGCGCTCCGGAAAGAGAGCCTACGGGAGCCGGAGTGCCACGAGGGAGGTACTGGCCCCCGCTCCGGTGGCGAATACTACATACTGCTTGCCCTGATGCATGAACGTCATCGGCACCGCGGTGGTCCGGGAAGGAATTTCGACCGCGCCGACCTGCCGGCCGGTGGCCTTGTCCACGGCATAAAGCATCGGCTTGGCGTCCGGAATCCCGCCGCTCCGGCCGGTTCCGTAGATCAGGAGGGACTTGGTGGTGATGACCTGGGCCTGGCCCCGGCTTCCCGCCGGGGGCAGCTCCACGCCCGCGAACAGCGGGTCTTTGCTGGTGACCGGCGCCCGGCCGCCGTTGGAGGTCCACCAGCGCTTGTCACCGGTCTTCATGTCATACGCGGTAATCCCTCCCAACGGTTTGGGCTTGAGGATGGATACGCCGCCGAGTTGGGTCATCGCACTTCGTGCCTCGAAACTGCCACCGCGCTCAGTCGGCGGCTGGTAGCCGGGCGGTGGTGGCAGCGCACCGAGGAGGCCGCAATTGTCTCGGGGCGAGCTGTAGCGAAACTCCGAGCAGGGGTCCTTCTGGAGCCGAATGGTGCTGAGCCCGCTCAAGGCCGCGACATACATCATCCCGGTCTCGGGATCCGTGGCCGCTCCGCCGTCAATGTTGACCCCGCCCGAGGCACCCGGGTTATACCACGCGCACTTATAGCCGCTCGGCGTGCTGCCGTCGGTGAGGACCGCCGGGATGAAATACGGACCCATCCGACACCGCTTCGCGAGTTTGAGCGCGGAGTCCTTGATCGCCGGGGTGTAGTCGATAAGATCCTCTTCCTTGAGTCCCTGCTGCGCGTACGGCGCGGGCCGGCTCGGGATCGGCTGGGTCGGCGCGGTCTGCTCGCCCGGCACGTCGCTCTGCAGCACCGGCGTTTCCACGATGGGCCAGATCGGCTCCCCAGTCGCGCGGTCGAACACGTACATCCAGCCCTGCTTGGTGGTCTGCGCGAGAATCTTGCGCGGGCGCCCGTCCACGCTGACATCGAGCAGGTTCGGCGCCATCGGGGTGTCGTAGTTCCAGATGTCGTGGTGGACCATCTGGAAATGCCACTTCCGCTTTCCGGTCTTCACATCCAGCGCTACGATGCTGTTGCCGAAGAGATTGTCTCCCGGGCGGTGGCCGCCGTACTCGTCCATCAGAGGCATGCCCACCGGGATGTAGACCAGGCCCAGCTCGGCGTCGGCCGAATAGGTGGCCCAGGCGTCGTTCTTGCCGACGCCTTCGGTGCCGATGGTTGACCCGTTCTTCCAGGTTTCGGCCCCGAATTCCCCCGGCTGCGGCACCAGATTGAATTTCCAGAGTTGCTTCCCGGTCCGAACGTCGAAGCCCCGGATGAAACTGGGAAGATTGCGGACCCGGATAGGGTAGTAGCCGTGAATGGAAGAATTCCCCACCACGATCACGTCGTTGACGATGATGGCGGGCGAGCTGTTGGAAATCTGGCCCACGGCGGGATCGATTCCGATGGTGCCGTCGGCCCCGGTCCTGGTGACCGGGTTCCAGGTCTCCCCCGGCCGGGCCCGGCGCGGCGGAGCGGCGTCGCTGACGATGAGAGAGCCGGTGTCATCCACCGCCAGCGGGACCAGGGGAAGGCCGAGGCCTTCCATGAGGTCCACCACACCATTCTTCCCGAACTTGGGGTCCGGAATGCCGGTTTTCGCGTCAACCGATGCCATGTGGTAGCCGGGGGTCACCACTACAACCCGCTCGTCCCGCCCGTCAGTCCAGTAGGCCAGGCCCCGCCCGGCAAACTGGCGCGCCGCCTTCTGCCACCGAATTCCTTCGTCCAAACGCCACATCCAGAGGGTTTCGCCGGTGGCGGGGTCGAGCGCCAGCGCCACCCGCCGGGTGGTGGCCACGGTAAAGAGCCGGCCGTTGGCGTAGAGTGGCGTGGTCCGGTAGTACTCGTCGCTGCCGAACGCCCCGGCATTCCACTGCCACGCGATCTTGAGCGAATCGAAGTTGGTCGCGTTGATCTGATCGAGGGGGGAATACCGGCTGCTCCACAGGTCGGCGCCCCACACCCGCCATTCGCCCGGCAGGTTCCCCCGCGCCGGGGCCGGCCCTTGCGCCTCTGACCGGCCGGCCAAGACCAGTGCACCCACGATTCCCGCCAGGAAAACCACTCGGGCCCGCTCGGACATCGTCATCGTAACCTCAGGAGGGAAGAGTCAGGCCCCGGTTTGAACTCGATCCGGATCCTGGACAGCTGGGTGGAGTCGATGGTCAGCGGCGCCTCGCCCGGCGGCATCCCGTTCATTTTGAGCACGTAGGCAAGCACCGTGATGTATTCCCGCTCGGTCAGGCTTCCCGGATCGCTCTTGGGCATGGCCTCCCGGACGAAGCTGTAGAGCTCCCAGAACGGGCGTCCATCCCACTTGGCGGCGAACTGGGGGCCGGTATGGGTGATCGCGGGGTGGCAGCTCATGCAATGCATCGCGTAGAGCTCCTGTCCCTGGACCGCCTGGTCCGCGGTATACACCCCGGCCCGGGTGGATCGGGCCGGGGGCGGCGCGCTCTGGGCCCATCCCGCCACCGGGATCCCGAGACTGGCCACCAACAGGAGGAGCGAGAGGCTTGCCGCGCGGTCATCGCGAGGCCTGTCCCGAGCGTAGCGTGGGGAGCCCGAAGGGCCCGTGGCGATCCCGTCGAGATTGCTTCGGGGCCTGAGGCCCCTCGCAATGACCAGCATGACCCATGCGGCGCCGGCCACGATCAGCGCCAGCATCGCGGTCCGCATGAGGTCCGCCAGCAGGGCGGTGTCGAGTGCCGGCCACTCGAACCGGTAGGACCGGAGCGCGGACCAGCGTGCGGCCATCCAGTGCCAGGCCGAATGGGCGACCACCGCAGACACCAGGATGGTGCCGATCCGTTCGGGAACCCGGCGGAACAGCCACCCGAGCGCCGGCACCAGCGCCGCGACCACCGCCACCTGTCCCAGCTCGACCCCCAGATTGAACGCCAGCAGCGAGGTGGCCAGGTTGGCGCCGGCAAACTGGAGGGAATCCCTGAGAAAGAAGGAGAAGCCGAAGCCGTGCACCAGCCCGAAGCCGAACGCCAGCACCCAGCGCCGCTCCGGGCGGGCTCCCAGAATGTTCTCCAAGGCCATATAAACTATAGAGGCCGCGATCAGGGTCTCGATCAGAGGGGCGAACCAGAGCGCGCCCGGCGCCAGTCCCAGGGTGGACGCAATCAGCGTGATCGAATGGGCGATGGTGAACGAGGTCACGATCGCGATCAGCGGCCGCACCTTCCGGAACGGGAGCACCAGGCAGAGCAGGAAGAGCAGGTGGTCGATCCCGTCCAGAATGTGCAGAAACCCCAGCTTCACAAACCGGAGCGCGGTCTGATCCCAGCGAGGATCGAGCCGAACCAGGCCCGGGTCGCCGGAAAACTGGTAGGCCCGCTCGCCACCGGCGGGTGGAAGGAACCGGAGCACCGTCGTGGTGGTGAGGCCAAGCCGCCCCAGCAGTGGCCGCACCGAAAAATTCGACTGGTCCGACTCGATGGGGTACTCCAGCAGGACATCGAGCATCCCCTGCTGCCACACCAGATCGGTGCCGTCGGGCAGCGAAGGTCCCCGGACGTGGGCGAGCGCGTGGGACCAGGTGTCGAAGGAACGATCCGACGGGAGAGAAACTCTGGTAGCCGCGATCCGGGCACTCCCGAGCGATCGGCCGTTCTCGAAGAGCTCGAGGGCATCGGCAATCCAGAGCCGGGCCGCGTCGTCCAGGGCCGGGCCCGACCGCGCCAGGTCCAGGTACTGTCCTCCCCGGACCGGAAACTCGATATCCCGCATGGCCTGGAGCGGCGCCCGCACCAGGAGCCCAAGGGTCTGACCCTCGGGCCGCACCAGGGCGAGGACCGTGACCCGGGCGGGAATCTCGTGCGCCATGATCCGGGAAGGGCCAGGGAGCAGCAAACCGAACGCCAGGGTGACGATGAGGCCGAGCCGGGATGTCCGAGGGCTCATAGCGAGAGTATACTCTTTCCCGCCCCCGGAGGCACGGGGTTCCACTGCACCGCCAGGAGGATCGCATCGTGATTCGTCCACGCACGCTGGTGCTGGGATCGGCGCTGCTCGCGGTGGTCATAGCGCTCGGAGTGGGGCAGGCCGCGCTCGAAGCCGCCCAGGGGCAGGGGGTGGAAGCACCGGTGTTCGAAGTTGACCCCTTCTGGCCGAAGCCGCTCCCCAATCACTGGATCCTCGGTTCCGCGATCGGGGTGGGGGTGGACTCCCGGGACCACGTCTTCATCGTCCACCGCGGGTTCGCCACCCTGACCGCCCGGACCGAAGCAGGGCTCGACACCAAGCCCCCCACCGGCGAGTGCTGTGCCGCGGCTCCGCCGATTCTGGAGTTCGATCCCGAAGGAAACCTGGTCAAGTCGTGGGGCGGCCCGGGGCCCGGATATACCTGGCCGCTGTCCAATCACGGCATTTCGATCGATCACAAGGACAATGTCTGGATCGGCGGAAACGGAACCTGCTCCGACTCGCTGGCCTCCGCCGGCGCCTGCCCGACCCGAGGCGGCATCGACTCCCACCTCCTCAAGTTCAGCCATGACGGCAAGCTGTTGCTGGAGATCGGGGTGCCGCATCAGACCACCAACAGCCAGAGCATGACCAGCTTCGGCCGGGTGGCCAAGATCGCCTTCGACCCCGACGCGAACGAGGCGTTCCTGGCCGATGGCTACAGTAATCACCGGGTGGCGGTGATCGACATGGACAACGGGAAGATCAAGCGCTTCTGGGGCGCCTATGGAAAAGTTCCTTCCGACAGCAATCTGGGCCGCTACAATCCCGACGCGCCGCTGGCCCAGCAGTTCCGCAATCCGGTCCATTGCGCCGAGCCGACCCGGGACGGCCTGGTCTACGTGTGCGACCGGCCCAACAACCGGATCCAGGTGTTCCGCAAGGACGGCAGCTTCGTCAAGGAGCAGCGGATCGCTCCCCGGACGCTGGGGGACGGCGCGGTCTGGGACATCGCCTTTTCCCGCGATCCGGCCCAGCGGTTCCTCTACCTGGCCGACGGCAAGAACGAGAAGATCTACGTGATGGACCGGCAGTCGCTCGAGGTCCTCACCAGCTTCGGAGACGGCGGCCGCCAGCCGGGACAGTTCTTCGGCGTGCACAGCATCGCCACCGATTCCAAGGGCAACATCTACACCACGGAGACCTACGAAGGGAAACGGCTCCAGAAGTTCGTGTACAAGGGGGTCCGTCGGGTCTCGGCACGAAACCAGGGAGTGGTCTGGCCCCGCCCGTAGGGAAGTCATCGCGAGGCCCCGAAGGGGCCGTGGCGATCTCCGGGATTGCTTCGCCGCTTCAGCGGCTCGCAATGACTTTGGCAGAGGTTCGCTAGCGGCGCACCAGTTCCCGAAGCGCCCCGATGACTTCCGGGCGGACCACGATCTCCAGGTGGTTCACGCCGGGCAGCACCACGAGCCGCGCCGACGGCCACCACGCCGCGAGCGCCTCGGACTGGGAATGCAGCGGATCGCCGGTTCCCACCGCCACCACCGCGGGTGCCCGGACCCTTCCGGCGAAGTCCCGTCCCACGACCAGCCCGCCCATGGCCCGCATCGCCGCCAGGAGTGAGCCCATGTCGTTGGCGGCCAGCATCTGCGCGCTCATGCCCACCGCCGCGGAGTCGGGCATGCCGGGAAAGATCCACATCAGGAAGCCCTTGAAGCCCTCCCCCCGCTCCAAAGCAGTAACCCACGCGGTGGAGAGCCCGGCGAAGGCGGCCGAATCAGGGTAGAACGGTCCCGCGATCAGCCCCACACTGGCGGCCCGGTCCGGATAGCGCGCCGCCACGTTGGCCGCGATCAACGCCCCCATCGAGTGTCCCACCAGATGAGCCCGCCGGATGTTCAGCTCCTCGAGCAGGGCGACCACGTCGTCACCCATCTTTCGGCCGAAACGGGCCGGGTCGGACAGCTTGCTGCTCTCTCCGAAGCCGCGCTGATCAAGCACAATCACCCGGTTATCACGGGCGAGCGAGTCGGCGAGGTCGCCCAGGAACTCGAGTCGCGCCGTGTACCCGTGCAGGAGGACGATCGGCTCGCCGCGACCGACCTCGCGGTACCGGAGCCGTACCCCGTCGGTGGTGAAGAAGCGGTCCGGGGCGGCCGCCAGCCGGGCCGGCGCGGGAGCAACGGCCTCGGGCGCGGGCGTGGAAGAGACGCACCCGCCCAGGACCAGGGTGAGGAGCAGCAGGGTCCGTTTCATGGCTGGAACATAGCATTCTCTCTTGCCCGTCCTCCAGTGGTTTCTTATGTTGGTTGACCCGGGTCCGAGGCAGAGGATCCGGCAAACCGCAGCACGACGAGGTCTGTAGACGCGATGCGATGTGACCAGTTCACTCTGACGGCCGCCAAGATCGGCACCCTGGCTTTCGGGCACGAAGTGCGCCCCGAAGCTTCGGTTCCGCGCACTGGTGTCCGGGGCGATCGCATCGCCTCCACCCGGAGAAAACGAGCACCTTAGGTCAAGATCAGATCGCGTGATCCTCCGCCTTCCGGGTGCTCCGACAGACCTGGAAGGCTTTTCATTTTGCACCATTGGATGAGGATCACGGCCCATGCAGACCCCGACTGAAACGCTGGACCAGCAGATCGTTGCCCGCTACACCGGCCAGCCCTCGCGGCTGCCGGCGGAGCTCCGGCGCCGCATCGAATCGGCGTGGGGCGGCCCGGTGCTGCTCTACGCGCTCGCCGATCTCGGACCCGATCTCAGCCTCGCCGAGATCTGGTGTGCCCTCGGCGCAACCCGGCTGGCCGTGGCCCGCCGCGACCCGGTGGGAGGTGAGTGGGACATCGACGACTTCCCCCGCCGGCGGATCACCGCGGTGCGGGAAAGCCCCGGTCTCTCGGCCACCACCCTGACGCTGGCGGCGGCGCCGGACGAGCCCGCGGTCGCGGTGCTCCGCTACAGCAACCGGCAGCGGCGCGCCTTCGAGAACCTGCGCTTCGTCCTGGAGGAGGGCCTGGCCGGGCGATCGGTGGACACTCCCGACCCGGACGGCGAATACGCCGAGTCGGTGGCCCACGCGGTGCGGGACGCGCAGGCCCTGGTCGGCGGCCGGCCCAAGGCGGTCATCTGGCGCCTGCTCGGGTATCTCCGGCCCTACCGGCGTGAGCTGGGGCTGGGTCTCGGGGCGGCGACGCTGATCACCCTGGTGAGCCTGATCCCGCCCTGGCTTGCGGGTTATGTGCTCGACCGGCTGGTCGCGCCGGCGCGAAGCGGAACGCTGCCGCTCGAGCGGGCGGCGACCCTGGCCTGGATTGCGGTGGCGGCGATGGCGGCGGTGTTCCTGATCCGCCAGGCCGCGGCGGTGATCCGGCTCCGGCTCATGGCCGTCATGGGCGAGTGGGTGGCGCGCGATCTCCGGACCGAGCTCTACGAGCACCTCCAGAGCCTGAGCCTGGCGTTCTTCTCGCGCAAGAAGACCGGGAGCATCATCACCCGGGTGTCGGCCGATACCGACCGGCTCTGGGAGTTCCTGGCCTTCGGCGTGGTGGACGTCTCGCTCTCGGTGGTGATGCTGGCCGGCCTGGGCGTGGTGCTGGTGGGACTCGACTGGCGCCTGGGCCTCGCGATGGTGATTCCGGTGCCGCTGTTCTGCTGGCTGATCTGGCGGCACGGCGAATCCATCAACCGGCTCTTCCTCCGGGCCTGGCGGAAGTGGTCCCGGGTGAGCGATGTGCTCTCCGACACCATCCCGGGCATCCGGGTGGTGAAGGCGTTCCACCAGGAGGAGCGGGAAGTGCGCCGGTTCGGCGAGCGGAACGAGGACGTGACCGCCGAGTTCAACCGGATTCACCAGATGTGGACCGGATTCTGGCCGCTGCTGATGCTGGGGGTGCATGCGACCACGGTGCTGGTATGGGTGCTCGCGGTGCCCCGGCTGCTGGGCGCCTCGGATCCCCCGCTCTCGACCGGAACCTTTGTCGCGTTCCTGCTGTACGCGACGATGTTCATCGCCCCGATCGAGGTGATCGGCCAGATCGCCCGGACCATGAACCGGGCGACGACCTCCGCGCACCGGGTGTTCGAGGTGCTGGACACCGAGCCGGACATCACCGACCAGGCCGACGCGATCAGGCTCAGCCCGGTGGAAGGACGGGTGAGCTTCGAGCACGTGACCTTCGCCTACGACGGGATCCGGCAAGTCATCCGGGGCGTCACCTTCGAGGTGGCGCCGGGCGAGCTGATCGGCCTGGTGGGTCCCTCGGGCGGCGGCAAGACGACGGTGGTGAACCTGATCGCCCGGTTCTACGACGTGACCGGCGGGTGTGTCCGGGTGGACGGCGTGGACATCCGCAAGCTGGACAGCGGGCACTATCGCCGCCAGATCGGGATCGTGATGCAGGATCCCTACCTGTTCCACGGCACCGTGCTGGAAAACATCCGGTACGGCATGCCGGAGGCGACCCTGGATCAGGTGATCGCCGCGGCGCGGGCGGCCAACGCGCACGATTTCATCAACAAGCTCACCCACGGGTACGACAGCGTGGTGGGCGAGCGGGGGCTCACCCTCTCGGGCGGCGAGCGGCAGCGGGTGTCCATCGCGCGGGCGATTCTGCACGACCCGCGGATCCTGATCCTGGACGAGGCCACCAGCAGCGTGGATACCGAGACCGAGCGGCACATTCAGGAGGCGCTGGACCGGCTGGTGGCGGGACGCACGGTGTTCGCTATCGCGCACCGCCTCTCGACCCTGCGCAAGGCGTCCCGGCTGTTCGTGTTCGAGGACGGGCGGCTGATCGAGCAGGGCACCCAGGCGGCGCTGCTGGCGCTGGAGAACGGACGTTATCGCCGGCTGCATGGTTTGCAGCTGGCACTTAACTGAAGCCATCAGCCATCAGCCCTCAGCCCTCAGTCGCTGAAGGCTGAAGGCTGAAGGCTGAAGGCTCACGGAGGAGACACCATGATTACGACCACGCGACTCCACGCTACTCGCTACGCCCCGCCGGGATCCGACCCGGTCGCGCTCCGGCGCGGCGCGGACGGCCGGCTCT
>DATFGC010000344.1:0-5241 GCA_035249765.1 Gemmatimonadales bacterium
AAGTCCGGGAGCAGGAGGCGCCCGCCCGGCCACGACTTCGGCCGGGAGCAGCCTGATGGTGAGTCGCCCGCCCGCCTCCCGCATCGCCTGTCCCGCATTGAGGCCGAGATTCATCACCACCTGGTGGATCTGGGTGGGATCCGCCAGCACCGGTACCGCGTCGGGCGCCACCTCGAGGGCCACCTGGACCTGACTGGGGAGAGAGGAGTGGAGCAGGGCGAGCGCCTCCCGGACGATGAGCGACAGGTCCACCGGCACCCGCTGTCCGGCCCTGGTCCGGCTGAAGACGAGGATCTGGCGCACCAGCTCCGCGGCCCGGCGTGAGGCGCGGAGCACTTCGTCGAGGCTCTCCTGTACCTCGGGCCGGTCGGCGGCATCCTGGTGAGCCAGCTCGGTATAGCTGACGATGGCGGTCAGGATGTTGTTGAAGTCGTGGGCGATGCCCCCCGCCAGCCGTCCCAGCGATTCCATCTTCTGGGACTGGAAAAGCTCCTCCTCCAGCCGGCGCCGGGTCGCTTCGGCGCGGCGCTGCTCGGTCACGTCCCGAAAACTCCACACCCTGCCGACCGTGACCCCATCGATCTTGCGGGGCTGGGAGTAGCGCTCGAACACCCGGCCGTCGAGGAATTCCAACTGGTCGAAGCTCACCGCGTCGGGCGCCTGGTAGAGCTGGCGGATCTTGGCGGCGAAGCCCTCGGGATCGCGGAGCTGGTCCCTCACCGAGGCGACGAGCTTGCTGTCGTCCCCGGTCGCCAGCACCGAGTCGGGAATGTTCCAGAGGGTGAGAAACTTCCGGTTGTGCCCCACCACCGCCCCGGAGTTGTCCACCACCAGGATCCCATCCGCGGTGGACTCGAGGGTCGCGCGGAGCAAGGAGAGCGAAGTGGCGCCCTGGCGGACGGCATTGCGCATCTCGAGCTGGGTCACGCCGAGATAGATGATGATGAACAGGTAGGCGAACGCGATCCGGATCAGCGGGGGCGCGGCCGGGGCCATGAGAGGAAGGCTGGGGGCGAATTGGCCCATCAGCAGGGTGGCGACCGCCACGACGACCGCCCCGCCGCTCCCCAGCAGCAGCCCCGCCATCACCAGAATCACCGCAAAGGTGACGTAGTGCACCGGACCGATTCCGCCGGTCACCAGGGCGGCACCGGTGACGAGCAGCCACCCCGAGGCGACGGCCACGGTGGAGGCGATCTTGGGATGGCCCAGGCGGAGCAGGATCAACACGGCGAGGACGGCCGCTTCGACCAGCACCAGCTGGATCAGAAAACTGACCCGGACCTCGGGAATCAGGACCGCGACGGCGAGGATCACGCCGCCGATCAGGGCCGCGTACCACGGGACGTGGCGCGAGGTGAGCGTGAAGTACCCCTCGAACCACCCCACCCCGCCCAGGCGCTTCACGGCGGGTTCATCACTTCCGGGCTACTTCGACGGTACCGTCCTTCCGGTCGCGCACTTCCCACCCGACCGAGGCGAGCAGGGTGCGAATCCGGTCTGCTTCGGTGAAGTCACGACGCTTCTTGGCGGCGACCCGGAGCCGGGCCCAGGCCAGCGCCCAGGCTTCGCGGGCGGCAGGGTCTTCGGGCGGGAGGGCGGGAGGAGTCTCCTCGGCGGTGTCTCCGCCGGCGCGAACTTCCTGCACGGCCGCCCTCGTCGTCGCGTCGAGCACCCCATCGGCCAGCTTCCACGCCGCCAGCGCGTCCGGTCCGGGCGGCTCGCCCTGGTCGAGCAGCCGGTTGCCCACGGTCACGAAGTCGAACAGGGCGGCGAGGGCGCGGGGGGCGTTGAGATCGTCGTCCATGGCCGAGGTGAAGTCGGCCCGGAGCCGCGCCGCGGCGGCGGAGAATGATTGGCCGTCCCGGGCCGCGGCATTCGCCGACAGCAGCCGCCGGGCGAACTCGCCCAGCCGTCGCGACCCTTCCCGGGCCGCACCCAGCGCCTCGTCGGTGAGATCGAGCCGCTGGCGGTAATGGGTCTGATAGATGAGGAGGCGGAGGGCCCCGGGATCCACTCCGTCCTGCCGGAGGTCCCGCGGCGTGGTGATGTTGCCGAAGCGTTTCGACATCTTGGTGCCGCGCACGTTCAGAAACTCCGCGTGCATCCAGACCCGGGCGAACTCGGGCTCCCCGGTGAACGCGCAGCTCTGGGCGATCTCGTCCTCGTGGTGGGGAAAGATCAGGTCCACTCCCCCGGTGTGAATGTCCAGGATTCGGGTGCCGTACCGCCGCCCGATCAGCTCGAGCGCCATGGCGGAGCACTCCAGATGCCAGCCCGGCCGCCCCCGGCCGAAGGGAGCGTCCCAGGCCGCGGCAGCGGCTTCGTCCTCGGGCCGGGCCGCCTTCCAGAGGACGAAGTCGCGGGCGTTCTCCTTGTCGTACTCGTCGCTGGAAACCCGCCCACTGGCTCCGGCTTTGAGCTCGCGCCGGTCGAGTTGGGAGAGCCGTCCGTATGCGGGAAACCGGTCGATCGCGAAATACACCGAGCCGTCGTCACCCCGGTACGCGGTGCCCTTGGCGAGCAGCCCGCTGACCAGGCTGATCATGGGCTCCACGAACTCAGTGGCTCTGGGATAGGTGTGGGCCGGGGTGATCCGGAGATAATCCCGGTCCTCGAAGAAGGCGGTGATAAAGGGCGCCACCAGCGCCGCGATGGTCTGGCCCCGGGCACCGGCCTCCTTGATGATCCGGTCGTCCACATCGGTGAGGTTCATGATGTGGTAGACCTCGAATCCGCTGGCTTCGAGCCAGCGCCGCAGCAGATCCACGAACAGGAAGTTCCGGAAGTTGCCGATGTGGGCGTAGTTCCAGACGGTGGGGCCGCAGGAATACAGGGTGACCCGGGGCGGAGCCAGCGGCGCGAAGGGCTCGACCCGGCGGGTCAGCGTGTTATGAAGGCGGAGGGTCACAGCTGGTCGGCCGGAACGTCACGGCCCGCCTCGTGGTGCCGGACATGAACGGTGCGCTGCGGGAACGGGATCTCGATCCCTTCGGCATCGAGGCGATTCTTGATCCGGCGGCGGAATTCCCTCGCGATGTCCCACTGCGCACCGGGGATGGTCCGAAGCATGGTCCGGATGACGACGCTGTGTTCGCCCAGGTCCTCTACTCCCACGACATCGGAGTCGCCGGTAAACCGCGATGCCCAGACCGGCTCGGACCGGAACTGGCTGAGCTCGTCCTTGAAAACCGCAATGGCCCGGTCCACGTCGGTGCCGTACCCGACCCCGATCTCGACCACCGCGCGGGACCAGCTCCGGGTGAGGTTGCTCACCGTGGTGATCTGCCCGTTGGGGATCACGTGCATCACGCCCCGCACATCCCGGAGCACCGCCACCCGGAGGGTCATCCGCTCCACGACCCCGCCCTGGCCCCCGGCCTCGATCACGTCGCCCACGGCAAACTGGTTCTCCATCAGGATGAAAAATCCGGCAATCACGTCCTTGACCAGGCTCTGAGCCCCGAACGAGATGGCCAGGCCGAAGATGCCTCCCGCGGCGAGGATCGGCCCGATGGGAAGGAATTGGCCGATGGTGAGCAGGGCGGCGATGACCAGCACCACCGCACGGCCGACGCTCCGCACCAGCTGCGCCACCGTATGGCCCCGCTTCTCGGCGGCCGTCATGGTGGAGTCGTCGCCGTCGTCCACCGCCTTGATGATGCGGCGGGCGACCCGCTTGACCAGCTGGTAGGCCAGCCACGCGACGACCCACACCATCGCCACGCGAATGATCTTCTCCACGACCAGGACCCGGCTCGTGCCGAAGAAATCCGCGATCCGGGAAAACACGTCTTGCACCAGGCCGGACTGGAGCACGGCGAGACTCACTTCGGGTCGGAGGACAGTGGAAGCGGAAACTAGGCCGTCCCGCGGAGGGCCGTCAACCGGAGGCGGGGCGATCCACGATGCGAGTGGCCCGGGCCGTAATGCCGTAGCGCAGCAGGAGGGCGAGGATCTCCTCGGGCGCCCGGTCTTCCAGGGGGATTTCGAGGCCGAGGGGTGTGGGCCTCATGTCGGTGAAGCTGGCCAGCAGGCGCTCCAGTCCCTCGCGGGGACCGGCAAGCAGGAAGAGGCGGAGCACCGGCCGGGACAGCGCCATGCCGCCATGGTAGGCCGATTCCGCGGCGGCTCGTCATCCTTCGTCCGCGAAAGGGCTACCCGCGTACGCGGCGCGGCTACCAGGCGATCCGGACTCCCAGGGAGAGGGAGACCAGGGTGCGCGCGCCGGTGAATTCGGGCCGTTTGAACGAGCGGTGGAACCTGAGCTCCGAGACACCGGCCAGCCGTCTGCCGGGCGACCCGAGGGTCAGTCCGGCGCCTCCGCTCAGCGAGAACGAGCTCACGTCGCTGCCCCAGGAGGCGAAGGCCGGAGTCGGCGGCACGTCGATGAAGATTTCCCGGTCCCACCAGTACACTCCGGCCCCGGCCACCGCGAACGGCCGGACCTCCGAGCCGCCCAGCTCATAACGCGCGACACCGCCCAGCGACCAGACCCGGCGGTCGGGTCCCCGGAGCACCAATCCTTCGGGACCGAGGCGGAACCGTCCGGCGATGAAGGAAAGGTCGGCCATGGCGCCTGCCATGGGACTCGAGCGGGGCGGCCCCATGGGGTCCTGGTTGCCGGCGCCGGCGCTGACCGACGGCGCATAGGCCCCGACCCCGAGGAGGCGGAACGCGCCGGTGAACGATTGGGCCGCGAGCGGACCGGCGGCGCAGCTCGCGACCACCAGGAAGGCGAGCGGCTTCACGGGTACACCCGCTTCCACTTCGGGAAAGCGGTCCCCACCGCCGCGCCGACCAGGGCGCCCCCGGCGCCGAAGACGGGAATCGCGATGGCGAAGGGTCGTCCGCCGCGGCAATCATCGGTTTCGCACAGCGCGCTGACCATGATGGCGACGAATGTTCCAAAACCGACTCCCGCGATCCCGCCGAGGATGGCGCCGGCCTTGGTGTGTCGGCCGCGCACCGCGAGCTCCCGAACCTCGGCGAGTCTCAGGGTATCGGTGACACCGGCGTCGTGCCGGATTCCCAGCCGCCCGTCTCCCACCGGGACAAAGTGACCGCTGAGGGTCCGGTCCGGATCGAGCCGGGCCCGGACGTATTTCCCGGAGTCAATCTGGGTGAGGACCGGCGGCTGGTCCTGCGCCGCAGCGGTCGTGCCGGCAACCACCAGCGCGACCGAGCAGGCGGCAAAGATTCGAGATCCCAACACCCCGTGCTCCCTCGTTTGAGTCATCG
>DATFGC010000345.1:0-5002 GCA_035249765.1 Gemmatimonadales bacterium
CCGTTGCTGAACCTCGCCGCCGGTCGCGCGGGCGATGCCGAAGTCCACCAGGAGGGCGTGTCCGCGGCTCAGCAGGATGTTCTCCGGCTTGAGGTCGCGGTGGAGAATGCCCTGACCGTGGGCGTACTCCAGGGCTCCCGCCACCTCGCGAATCAATCGCACGGCCTCCTCCAGCGGGAGTGGACCTTCCCGGTCGAGTCGGGCGCGGAGCGACTCGCCCTCGATCAGCGGCATGACGAAAAAGAGCTGCCCGGCGGCCTGCCCGGAGTCGAATACCGGAACGATATGGGGATGCTGCAGGTTGGCTGTCGTGCGGATCTCGAGCAGGAAGCGATCGGCCGCGAGCCCGGCACTGATCTCGGGCCGCATCACCTTCACGGCGACCCGGCGGTCGTGCTTCAAGTCGTGGGCGAGATAGACCGTCGCCATCCCGCCCTGCCCCAGCTCACAGTCGAGCCGGTAGCGGTCAGCGAGGGCCGCCGTGAAGCGGGCGAAGGCGTCCGTAGCGGTCAGGTCTCCGCGGTTGCTCAGCCGGCCCCGGAATGCTGATGCGGCTCGGGCGCGGCGAAGAGAATCAGCTCGACCGGCTCCGAGCCGGCGACATACCCGTCGTGCCCCGCGGGAATATCGAAGAAATCGCCCGCCCGGATGCGGGTCTCGGCCCCCGAGTCGACCATCCGGACCACCAGATCCCCGCTGATGCAGTACCCGACGTGCCGCATCGGGCAGGAGTCGGGATGCCCGAGCAGCGGCTTCTCATCCTCGGTCCAGGTCCATCCCGGCTCGAGCACCGCGTGCATGCCGGTGGTGCCGTCCGGCATCTGGATGATGCGGATCTTGCCGTGGGCCTTGAAGTCCAGCTCCTGGTCCGGCGGCTCAAACCGCCGTTTCTCGATCGCGGGAGTCATCGTCATCCAGCGAAGCTACCCGCGGGGCCGTGCGACGGTCAACGCGACCCCGGGAAAGGCTACTTTTCGGCCCAATGTCTTCACCCCGCCTCGGCGCTCCGGGCGTCCATGCCGACAATCTGCGCGGCGCCGCGATCATGCTGGTGGCCGTGGGCTCCTTCGCGCTGATGGATGCCAGCCTGAAGACCCTCTCGCCCCATTATTCGCCAATGCAGGTGACCACACTGCGGGCGCTCTCGGCGCTGCCCCTGGTGCTGGTCTGGGTCGGGGTTCGGGGTGGATTCGTCCAGCTGCTCCGGGTCCGCTTCGGCCTCCACCTGGTGCGGGCCGTGCTCGGCATCGCGAGCCTGGCCACCTTCACCTACGGGCTGCGCCACCTGCCGCTCTCCGGGGCCTACTCCATTTTCTTCGTGGCGCCGCTGCTCATCACCATCTTCGCGGCGCTCTGGCTGGGGGAGCGGATCGGCCGGGCGAGGTGGATCGCCATCGCCGTGGGATTCACCGGCATGCTGGTCGTGCTCCGGCCGAGCGGCCGCGGCACCCTCACTCTGGCCGGGCTTGCCATTCTGGCCACCGCGCTCACCTATGCCCTCTCGGCGATCACGGTGCGGGTGCTGGGCCGGACCGACTCCACCCAGAGCATGGTGTTCTGGTTGATGCTCATGGTGGCGGTGGGCGCCGGCGCCCTCGCCCTGCCCGGCTGGCGTCCGATCCAGCCGGCCCACTGGCTCCCGATCGCGGCGATGGCGGTCACCGGCTCGCTGGCCCAATGGGGCCTCACCGAGGCATTCCGGCTGGGCCAGGCCTCCTTCATCGCCCCGCTGGAATACACCGCGCTGGTCTGGGGGGTGATACTCGACTGGGCGCTCTGGCGCACACTCCCGGGCCCGCTCACCTTCGTGGGCGCGGCGATCATCATCGCGAGCGGGATCTACCTGCTTCGCTCCGAGCGAGTGCACGCGGAGGCGGAGCACCCGTGAGTGCGCGCTAGCGTGCCGCGGCTCTCAACGTCATCACCACCGGGGCGTGATCGCTGGTCCCCACCTCCGCGAGCACCACGCAGGCCTCGGCTCGCTCGGCAAGACCCTTCGACGCCAGCACGTAATCCAGCCGCCAGCCGATGTTCCGGGCTCGCAGATTCCGCCAGGGCGCCCACCAGGTAAACAGGCTCTGGTTGTCGGGATCGAGCGCCCGTCCCACGTCCACCAGATGGTCGCCCAGCAGCCGTTCGAAGAGGGCCCGCTCCTCGGGAAGCTGCCCGATCGACTGGGGCTTCCGTTCCCGGGGATGCACGTCGATTTCGCTCCGGGCGATGTTCATGTCGCCGCAGAGAATCAGCTCGTGACCTTCCTGATGCACCCGGCGGGACCAGTCAACCAGCCGCTCCAGAAACGCCATCTTGGCCGGAAAGTCCTTGCCTCCGTTGGGCACGTAGACCGAAGCGAGCACGATGTTGCCGAGCTCGGCCTGGACGATGCGGGACTCCATGTCGAAGTCGGGATGGGTGAATGCCGGCGTCCGCTCCAGCAGGTCCTTGCGGATCTGGAGCGAGACCCCGGAATACCCCCGCATGCAGTGCCAGTAGCCCCAGTAGTCCTCGAGCTTGCAGGGCTCGGGGATCTGGGCCGACTCGGCCTTCAATTCCTGGAGGCACACCACCTCGGGCCGGTCCCGCTGCATCCACTCGGCGAGCTGAGCCTGGCGGGCCCGGATCCCGTTGACGTTCCAGGTGGCAATCCTCATCTCCGTCCGCTGGCGACGACCATCGGCTGATCGCCGACGAGCGCGCCGTCTACCGTATAGGGCTGCCAGGCGTCGACCGCCTGCCGCTCCATGGCCTGCTGCGCGGCCTCCGGAGCCCGGGCGATTACCTCCGCGAGGGGGGTCACGCTGATGTACTGCCACAGGAACTCCGCGGGCGACGGCAGCCGCAGACGAACCGGCGACGCCGCCGCGGTGACCTCCAGCAGCCCGGCCTCGCGCAGGAGCGCGGCGACGGCCTTGGGATCGTGCATGGAGAACACCGCCCGGACGAACCCGCCGAGGTCGGCGTTGATATGCTCGACGATCGCCCGTTCCAGGGCGAGGAACACCGGCTGCATCGGGCCCGGCGTGCTCACCACCACTCGTCCATCGGCTGCGAGCGTCCGGTGCATCTCACGGACGGCCGCGACCCGGTCCTCCATGAACATGAGGCCCATTTGGCACAGCACCAGGTCATAGGCGCCGTCGGGGAACGGCAGCATGGCGGCATCGCCCACGTGCCACTCGATCGGGGGCATCGCCGGCGCAGGCACGGTCCGGGCCACCTCGATCATATCGGGGGAAAGATCGATGGCAGTGACCGTGCCGGCCGGTCCGACTTGCTCGGCGGCGTGCCGGGCGATGACGCCGGTTCCGCAGGCGACGTCGAGCACCCGCTCGCCCGGTCGCAGCGCGGCGGCGGCGAGCAGTGGAACGGACACCGGCTCGGCGATGGCAGGTACGAAGTGACGCTGGTAGTTCTCGGCGGCGGTGCCGCTGTAGTTGCGGTAGGAAACGGTGGACATCGAAGGACTCCTTTGTCAGGGTCGCGTCATCGGCGCCTCGGTAGTGGGGGATTCTTCCATCCGGGAAACTATTCGGAGCAGTGCCGGGCCGTCAAACACGCGGCCCGCTATGGCACCTTGCCGGCCTGGTAAGGCAACGGGTGACGGCGCAGCCGCTCGATGTCGTCCTCGTCCTTCCAGACCACGTAGGCGGCTGCCTTCCCGACGGTGATGATGCGCTCACCCTGGGCGAGAGAGAGCACCCCGATAAGCTGGCCTCGGCGGTCCACCACGTCGTACCGGTAGTTGGGAAAGTCCTTCGACACCGGTCGGCGGAGCCAGAGGTTCCCGTCGCCCCCGGCGATCGGTATCCCGGTGAAGGGCGGGAACACCTCGGGGAACTGGCTGCGAAGAGCATCGATTTCCCGGCGCATCGCATCGGGTATCGCCGGCATCCCCGGCCTCGGGGCCCTCGAGGCGGCTTGCCGGGCGAAGTACGCTTCTTTCTCGGCTCCGGTAGCCTTGATCGTGGTCACTGGCAGCGGACGACCCTTCGTCACCCGGCCGTCCGGGGCAATCCAGTCGACCCGGTAAGGGTCCAGGCGGGCTACCGCAAACCAGCCGTCAGGGAACAGGGCCGCCTCCTCGCCGGTTGCGAGGGGAGCCCGCGCGAAGCTCACCCCCTGGAACTTCCCTTGGGCGTTTGCCGTCACCGTCCGTCGCGACACCGCTACCCGGACTTTGGTGACCGTGTCGAGCTTGCCCGTCGCCCGGTTCCCCCGTACCACGAAATCGGAGTCGGCGGGGCCGAAGTCGATCGAGCCCGCCTTGGCGGTCTCCTGGACGAATTCCCGGGGCGAGACGCTGATCCAGACGTGGCCCAACCCGTCCGCTCCCCTTGCAAAGGTCTTGACCGCCTTGATGATTGGGGCGTCGGGCGGGAGGGTAGCGACGATGGTCGAACCCGAGAACAGCAGCCAGCGGCGGCCCATGAAATCGACCATGAGGCTCGAGTCCCCGGCAAGGGGAATGAGAGGCCCGGCGTTCCCATACTCGCTGGGTCCCTGTCCCCTGCGGCCCACCGGCTCGACCGCGCCGGTCCTGAGGTTGACCGCCACAACCCGGCCCTCGCGGGGGTCGGTGATGAGCACCCGTCCGTCGGCCAGCTCGCGCACCGAGCCGATCGAGGTGAATTCCTCGCTCACCCGGGCGGTGGGCGGTGGAAGCTTGAGCTGGCGCTCGGACTGCCCCTGAGCTGGTGGGGAAAACGCCAGCGCGATCGCGAGGAAAGATGCGGCCGACCTGAGAGGGCTCATGGCTGCCGAGGCCTTGGAGGGGATTCTTGTAATCTTACAGCTTCGGGGCCGGCGGGGGCTTGGGCGTGGTCCAGAACCCCGGAG
Source organism: Gemmatimonadales bacterium (assembly GCA_035249765.1). Taxonomy (GTDB): domain Bacteria; phylum Gemmatimonadota; class Gemmatimonadetes; order Gemmatimonadales; family GWC2-71-9; genus JABFSM01. The sequence continues at coordinate 4,837 of DATFGC010000345.1, forward strand.
TCCCGGCAGCGCCCCGGGCCAGTTCCCCGCCGAACAGCGCGGCGTTGAACACCGCCCGGAAGGTGCCGAAGGGCTGACCCCGCCACTGGGGCCGGAATCCGATGAGCAGCACGTGCCCTTTCCCGTGCTTCACGTCGAGCGCCGCGGCACGGCCCTGGAGGAACTT
>DATFGC010000346.1:0-2182 GCA_035249765.1 Gemmatimonadales bacterium
TCCACGGTGAGGGCGATCACTTCGTGGCGGACCGCCAGCTCGCGGATGGCTTTCTCCCACCCTTCGGCCAGGAAATCGGAGAGGACGATCACCACGCTGCGATGGCCCAGCACCCGGGAGGCATAGTGAATCGCCTGAACCAGGTTGGTGCCCCGCCGCAGGCTGCTGAAGGCGAGCAGGTCGCGGATGAGCCGGAGGGCGTGGCGGCGGCCCTTGGCGGGCCGCACCACGTGCTCGATCCGGTCGCTGAAGAGGATCGCCCCCACCCGGTCCTGCTCCCGGGCGCCCGCCAGCGCCAGCACCGCGGCCACCTCCACCGAGCGGGACGCCTTGGTAACCGGCACGCCCACCCGGGTGGAGGCGGACTGGTCCACCACCAGGAGCAGGGTGAGCTCGCGCTCTTCGGTGAAAGTCTTGACGTACACGCCGCCAAGCCGGGCGGACACGTTCCAGTCAATGGCGCGAAAATCGTCGCCCTGCTCGTAGGCGCGCACTTCGGCGAACTCCATCCCCTGCCCCCGGAACACGCTGCGGAACTCGCCGCTGAAGAGAGAGTCGACCACACCGCGGGTGCGGAGGGCGAGGCCTTTGACCTGGCGGAGGAGCTCGGCGGGAACGGGAGCCATATCGGTAAACGGTAAGCGGTAAGCGGTGAGCGGTCAGCGGGAAACCAGGTCCCGCTCACTGCTCACTGCTTACCGCTCACAAGTCAGGGGGCTTTCACGGCAGACAGAAGCTGGCCAATCACCCCGTCTGAGGTGACGTCCTCCGCCTCCGCCTCGAAGGTCAGCACCATGCGGTGGCGCAGGACATCGGGCGCCAGGGCGCGGATGTCTTCCGGCACCACGAACGCCCGGCCCTGGAGGAAGGCGTAGGCGCGGCTGGCCTGGGCCAGGGAAATCGAGGCGCGAGGCGAGGCGCCGAAGGCGATCAACGGAGTCAGGGCATCGAGTCCCACCGCGGATGGGGTCCGGGTCGCCCGCACCAGGTCCACGATGTAGTCCACCAGCCGCTGATCGAGGTGGATGCCGGCGATGGACTTCCGGGCCGCAAGAATCGCCGAGGGCTCCAGCACCCGCTCCACCGGAATCGGCTCTCCGGCGCTCATCCGGATCAGGACCTCGCGCTCCTCCAGCCGGGTGGGATACTCCACCTTGACCTTGAAAAGGAAGCGATCGAGCTGGGCCTCGGGCAGCGGATAGGTCCCTTCCTGCTCGATGGGGTTCTGGGTGGCCAGCACCAGGAACGGCTCGGGAAGCGGATAGGTGGTGCCGCCGATGGTGACCTGGTGCTCCTGCATGGCCTCGAGCAGCGCCGACTGCACCTTGGCGGGGGCGCGGTTGATCTCGTCGGCCAGGACGATGTGGGCGAACAGCGGTCCCTTCTTGGGATGAAACTCCTGGGACTTGGGATCGAAGATCATGGTCCCGACCAGGTCCGCGGGCAGCAGATCGGGGGTGAACTGCACCCGGGAAAACGTGGCGTGGAGAATCTCCGAGAGGGTGCGCACCGCGAGGGTCTTGGCCAGGCCGGGCACCCCTTCCAGCAGCACGTGCCCCCCGGTCAGGAGACCGATCAGCAGCCGCTCCACCATCGCGGTCTGGCCCACCAGGCGCCGCCCGACCTCCTCGGTGACCCGGCGGAGCGGGATGGATTCGGGAAGAGCCTGCTCGGGACGGGGTGCGACGGTGGCCATCAGGCGCCTCGCGTGGAATTCAGGATTTCAGCTTGATCGCGCGGTAGATCGACTTCTCCTCGGCGGGCGTGAGGTGGCGCCACTTGCCGACCGGCAGCTCCCCCAGCCGGATCGGCCCATAGGCCAGCCGGGCCAGCCGCTCCACCTTGAGCCCCAGCGCCTCGGCCCAGCGGCGCACCACGTGCCGGCGACCTTCCGCGAGGGTGACGTCCAGGATGCTGCGCCCCTCCACACCGGGGCGCACCCGCACCGCCACCGGTACCACCGGGCGTCCGTCCAGCGAAACCGGCCGGCGCACCGCCTCGGCGATCTGCGCGGTGGGGAGCCCGTGCACCAGCGCGGTGTAACGCCGGGGCACGTGGTATTTCGGATGGGTCAGGCGCTGGACCGCGTCGCCGTCGGTGATGAGCAGCAGCAGCCCGGTGGTCATCACGTCGAGCCGGCCGACGTAGGTCAGCCCTTCGGCGCGGGGGAGAAAATCGAAGA
>DATFGC010000347.1:0-10051 GCA_035249765.1 Gemmatimonadales bacterium
GAGCGAGCCGCCCTGGTAGCGTTTCTGCGAACCCTGACCGGCGCGGTGTGGGAAGGCCTGCCGGCACCCCGGGCTCGCGGCAAGGCCCGCTGAGCCGACCATCGTGCGCCACAAGCAACCATGGCTGAATGACCAAGGCCCCCACGCTCACCAATCAGCGATACTAGAATCCTCCCTTGCCAATCGCGTTCATAGCACTACCGAAGCGTGAAGATGAAACACCCCCAGTGAGGTCCTGCGGTGGCAACCAGCATCCAGGTGCCCTTGCCCGGTAGGCGGAACCCGCTAGGGAAGAAATGGACTTCGGGGATAACACCTACCGTGCGCGCCGAGGTTCGCTTCTCGAAGACCCGCGGGCCGGAACCAGGATCCAGCGGAACGGCGGCAACTCTCAAGGGCGTCGACGAGTCGGGCCATGCCAGCCGATGCGGGATCCAGTATAATTTCCCGGAGCCTCGAGCCCATATTCCCGAATAGGCTGCAAAGTTCCCCGCCACAAAGTCGCCTGAACGAACCTCGCGCTCGGACCCGACATCAACGCAACGTCGTTCGGTGCTGCCCGGCACGTGCCGGCCCCCGATTTGAGATGCCACCGATTTCCAGTCGAGCCGAGGATGGCGAGCGCCCTGCTCCTGTGCCTCCGCAATCGAGCGGGGTAGGGAATCGGCTGGAGTTGAAGCTCGGCCAATCTGCGTGCCGTTCGGCGAGCCTTGAGCGCGAGGCGCGCCGAAGTACAGCATGTTCCGGGCGTCCGATCGAGCCATGGCGATGTCCAGGAATCCATCCTCGTCGAGGTCGCCAACCGAGAAGCCGTAGGCGGTGCCTTCGTCGTCGCCGAACGGCACGGCGTGGAAGGTATCCGGCCCGTCGTTGAAGTACACGATCGGGCGCGACTTGACAAATCCCACGATCACGTCCGGCCGGCCATTGCGGTCGAGATCGGCCACGGCGAGGGCATACGGCGTCGTCCCACGGGTCCCGAGCGGCTCGACGGAGGACCAGGTGCCGTCGCGCCGGCCCCAGAGGATGGCCGGGCCGGATTCCTCGTCGATCACCACCAGATCCAGAACGCCATCCCGATTCAGATCGGCCGGCTCGGCACTCCGAATGGAGGCGTTGGGTGGCCCGAAGGAGCGGCGCTCGGGAAAGCGCCCCCTCCCGTCATTGAGGTAGACAAAACTCTGGCCCGCGTCCCGATGGGGCACCACCAGATCGGGAGCGCCATCGCCGTTCATGTCGGCAGCCTTGATCGTCGTTGCCGAACCCTGGGCGAAGGCCACACAGTCGGCGAACCTGCCGCCCCTCTGACCGTAGCAGACATGGCTGGGCCCCGGCCGGTTGCCGTACCGGTTCGCCAGCACGACGTCGGGAACGGCATCGCCGTCGAGGTCGGCTACGCTGAGGTACCGGGTCGGCCACTCACTGCGGCCGAATGTCCCGCCGGCGGCAAACCGTCCCCGTCCGTCGTTGAGGTGGACCAGCTTCGGATCGGGCGTGTCGTTGCTCACCACGATATCGAGGTCGCCGTCGCCGTCCAGGTCCACCAGGGCCCCCGAGTACGACCGGTCGGGAGGCCCCCCAAGGGCATAAGCGCGCTGGAAGGAGCCCTTGCCGGATCCCAGGAGCACGAAGTCGTGGAGCGGCCAATGGCGCCCTTTCACCAGCACAATGTCCAGGTGTCCATCGCCATTCACATCGCCGACGCTGATGCTGGCGGAGGTCGCCGCCGAATCCTCGAGAAAAACGCCGCGCTCGAAGCTCCGCGACGCTCCCGGCTGCTGGCGCGCGGCGGCGGCGCCCAGCAGGAGCGCGGCGGGCAGCAACGCTGCCATGGGGACGGCCAGCTTGGAACGCCGCGTCATGTTCCCTCCCGCATATACCCGTTCTTGTTCATTGCCCCGGCCCGAGCGCGCTCCGATCCCGCTGGGCCAGCAGGCGTTCGGTGAAATCGAGCCGCTCCTGCAGCTCGGCGATCTGCGCCGACTGGCTCGCCAGGGTGGACTCGGCCTCCTCGATCGCGGCGGCTTGCTGATCCAGCTGCTCTTTCAGGTGGCCAAACTCGCCGCTCGTCCGCCGTCCTGCAATGGCGCCGGCAACAGTCTTCGCCACCGTGAGGACGGTAAAGGCGACAATCCCTAACGCGATGAGGAATACTGGCTCTCCCATGATGGGGGCCTCCGGTCGGTGTGCCCGCAGAATATACCAATCCCTTCCCCCGGCCCGACTCCCGTCAGCGCGCCCCGGGCCGGTACCGCTTGACCACCTGGGCCTCGATATCCGCGGCGGTGAACGCCACCCGCTTGAGCTCCCCTTTCGCGAACAGCTCCCCCTGGTCCCCGTTCCAGGGCGATCCGGGGAGATTGCTGTTGCCGTAGCCCAGCACCGAGTAGGCCCTGGGCACCTCGCCGAATTCCACCGCCAGGACCCAGCCGTCGCCGCCCCGCACCGCGCGCTTGCCGTCGGGCTGGTCCTGGAACTGGAGCACCCGGAAGCAGCCCAGATCGCCGCCGCAGCCTCCGACCGGGACATCCTTCCCGCCGGCCCGCACCCGGTGCACCTCGCCCCAGGGCACGGCGAGGCTGCCGTAACGCTGCCGCACCTGGGGAATCGCGGCCCGGAGCGCGGTGATGGCCCGGGCCGGATCGGCCAGCCCGCGCGGGGTAGTGGTGGGTTCCTCCTTGCTCCACAGCACCGCGTAGGTCTGCTCGTTTCGGGTGCCCGCCGGGCGATACCGGCGCCACCAGGCCTCGAACAGCACCCCACCTCGGGAATCCGGCGCCGCGGTGTTGTCCCAGGCCCGGAGAATCCGCTCGGCCTCTCCGAGCGAGCTGTCGTTGGCGGCCCGGATGGCGGCGAGCAGATCGGATTTCACCCGGTCGGCCAGCAGCATTCGATAACTGTGCTTGAGCCGGATCACGTCCTCGAGGGTGAGCATCTTCGTCGTCCTGGTGAGCAGGTCGAGGGCGAGCTGGCTCCGCAGGCTCAGGTTGGGGCCGGGCACCGTGGCCGGGAGGCGGGCCGAGTCCATCGGCTGCTCCAGATTGGTGAAGTGGGGCGGATCGTTTTCCTGGTGGATGTAGCCGCCCTTGGGATTGAGCAATTGGGGCAGCGAATCCCAGGGCACCAGCCGGGTCCACACCTGATCGGAGCGGGAGACCGGCGTGGCGACGCTGTCGCCCGGATGCGGGTGCGGATAGTCGGGCAGAGTGGCATTCCACACGTAGAAGATGTTTCCGGCCCGGTCGGCATAGGTGAAGTTCGAGGTCGACCGGGCATTCATCCGCATCGCTGCCTTCCACTCCTCCAGGGAGCGGGCCCGCATCATCCGGAGGAACTGCTCGCCGGCGCGGTATTCGCCGTGGGTGGCGGTGCGGAGCACGTACACCTTCCCTCCGCTGCGGGCGATGACCGGTCCCAGGGGAGACCGCCACTGCTCCCGGCTCTCGCTGCTGAATCCGGTGCCGTTCTTGTACTCGACCGTAACCCGCTCAGAGACCAGCGCCACCGCGCGGCCGTCGAGCAGGACGTGGTCGGTCAGTCCGGGCGCCACCTCCAGGGCGTAGATCGCGTCCTGGACCGAGTTGTTGTTGGTGGTGGCGAAGCCGAGGTCGCGATTGAACCCGCCGATTACGATGAAGGGACCGCCGATCCGGAAGTCGCCGTAGAAATCGAGCACCCCCGGCACGGTGGCGTGGGCCTCGTAATAGCCGGCGTCCCAGGCAAGGTGCGGGTTACGCAGCAGGATCGCCCGCTTCGATCGGGTGCGCGAGGGTGCCAGGGCCCAGGCGTTGGAGCCTTCGTTCGGGTTGGGTTCCTCGGCCTCGCCCGGATTGCCCGGTGCGCCGGAGCGGGGCGGGGGGCCCATCAGCCGCCGCACGAAGCGGGCGGCCAGGGCGTAGTTCGGGCGCGCCACGTCCTGGGCAGCCACGTCGTACCCGGAGAAATCGGTGGGGAAGCCCGGGGCGAACTGATCGCGGTGCAGGGTGACGAACCGGTTCACCCCCGCGGCGAAGCCTTCGTAGACATCCCGGGTCGCCTGGTCGAGCCGGGGGTACAGCGCTTCGGCAGTAAGCCGGTTGGGGCGGGCGAGGAAGTCGGTTTCGATGCTGTCCCGCCCGAATACCCGCGCTGCGGTGCCCCGGGTGCGGAGTATCCCGTGAGCCACCCGGGGGCCGTAATCCTCGAGCTGCACCCAGGCGAGGCCGTAGCCGAACGCTTTGAGGTCCCGCGCCCGGATGTGGGGCACCCCGTAGGCGGTGCGAATGATCTCCACCCGCGCCGAGAGGTCGTTGGGGTCGGGCTGAGTGGCGAGCGCGAGTAGTAGGGCAAATGTGATCATGCTGGTTCCCTATTGTTGGCAGAAACACTCACCTGCGGACTGTTCCTCGCAAGGACCTGCAGCCCACAGATTTCACAGATTTCACAGAAAAAGAAAGCACACTTGGGGGGTTGCTATCGCTTGTGGTGTCTTTGTTGTTGTTTCCATCTGTCATTTGTGAAATCTGTGGTTCCTCATGTCCCGTTGACCGTTGACTGTTGACCGTTGACCGTCCTCAGCAGCCACGCGTGTATCGCGGGATTCCCCGCCACGATGGGGCCGTGGCTCAGCCCCGCATCCCTTCCGTCGAGATCGGTCACTACCCCGCCCGCTTCCCGCACCAGCAGCACGCCGGCCGCCACGTCCCAGGGCGCCAGCGACAGCTCCCAGAACCCGTCGAGCCGCCCCGCCGCTACGTCGGCGAGGTCCATCGCGGCCGATCCTGCCCTCCGCACTCCGCTGGTCAACGGGAGAATTCTGCGGAACTGCTCCACATACCGGTCCAGCTCCTCCAGTCGCTTGAAGGGATAACCGGTGCCCAGCAGGGCATGGGCCGGATTGCTGATTTCGGAAACCTGGAGCCGGGTGTCGCCCAGCCAGGCGCCCTTGCCGCGCACCGCGCCGTAGACGCATTCGCGGGGGACGTCGAGAATGACGCCCGCTTCGAGCACCCCGTCCACCGCGGCGGCGATCGAGACGGCATACTGGGGGTAGCCGTGCAGGAAGTTGGTGGTCCCGTCCAGGGGATCCACGATCCAGACCAGGCCGCTCTCGATCGCGCCGGGATTCAGTTCCTCTCCAACCACGGTGGAGCCGGGTGCGCCGCGCAGCAGCACGTCCCGGATCAGGGCTTCGGCCTGGCGATCGACTTCGGTCACCCAGTCGTGGTGGCCCTTCGAAATCCAGGTGACTGGACGGCTAGACGGCTGGACGGCTGGTGCGGGGCCCTTCCCAGCCGTCGAGCCGTCCAGCAGTCCAGCCGTCCTGATATACCCTCCCGCACTATATGTTGCTTCCGCGGCCAAATGCAGTAAGTCCAAGGAAGAATTCATCTTGCGATGCGTGGTGACATGGTGCTACCTTGCCCGGATGGACCGGATCTTCTCGGGGATTCAGCCGACCGGCGACCTTCACATCGGGAACTGGCTCGGCGCGGTCCAGAACTGGGTCGCCCTCCAGGATCAATTCGACTGCATCTACTGCGTGGTGGACCTCCACGCAGTGACCCTTCATTACGACGTCGCCTCGCTGGCCCAGCGGACCCGCGATGTGGCGATCGGACTGCTCTCCGCCGGCATTGACCCGGAGCGCTCGATCCTGTTCGTGCAGTCGGCGGTGCATGAGCACGCCGAGCTCAACTGGTTCCTGACCACCGTGGCGCCGCTGGGTGAGCTGGAGCGGATGACCCAGTTCAAAGATAAGTCCCAGAAGCTCGAGAGCATTCCGGCCGGGCTGCTCTGCTATCCGGTGCTCCAGGCCGCGGACATCCTGCTCTATCGCGCCACCAAGGTTCCGGTGGGCGAGGACCAGGTGCAGCATCTGGAGCTGACCCGGGAGATCGCCCGGCGCTGGAATGCGATGTTTGCCGCCGAGGCGCACTGGTTTCCGGAGCCGCAGCCGCTGCTCACCACGGCCAAGAAGATCATCGGCCTCGACGGCCAGGCCAAGATGTCGAAGAGCATGCAGAACACCATCGGGATGCTCGACACCCCCGATGAGATCTGGCAGAAGCTCCGGCCGGCGGCGACCGACCCGGCCCGGGTCACCCGGAAGGATCCCGGTACCCCCACGCTCTGCAACATTTTTTCGTACCACCAGCATTTTTCGACCGCGGAGACCATCGCCGAGGTCGACATCAAGTGCCGCACGGCGGGGTGGGGCTGCCTCGACTGCAAGCGGCGCCTGGCCGACGGAATGATCGAAACCCTGGCCCCGATCCGGGCCCGTGCCGAGGATTTGAAGCGAAACCCCGGGGAAGTGGATACGATCCTGGCCCGCGGAGCGGACCGGGCCCGGGCGATCGCCGCCGACACGCTACAGGAGACCAAACGCCGTATGGGCTTCTTCGGAGCGACCTGATGGCCTCTGCTCCCATCGAACGGATCATCAAGGCCGCGGTTGAGCGCGGGGCCTCCGACCTTCACATCAAGGCCGGCGACCTGTTCCGGGCCCGGATCGACGGCAAGCTGGTGCCGCTCACCAAGCAGCGGCTGACTCCGGAGCAGACCCGGGCCATCGCGATAAAGCTGATGACTACCGACGAGGACCGGCAGCGGATCGACGAGCTCAAGGACTATGACTGTTCCTGGGGCATGCCGGGAGTGGGGCGGTTCCGGGTCAACATCCTGCGGCAACGCTCTTCCTTCATGATCGTAATGCGGGTGATTCCCTTTGCGGTGCCCACCCTGGAGGACCTCGGGCTGCCCCCGGTGCTGGGCCAGCTCACCGACCATGTGGCCGGGCTCATCCTGGTCACCGGAATCACCGGGAGCGGGAAGAGCTCCACCATCGCCGCGCTGCTGCACCACATGAACCAGAATCAGCAGCGCCACATCGTCACCATCGAAAATCCGATCGAGTTTCTCCACCGGGACCTCTCCTGCTCGATGACCCAGCGGGAGGTGGGCGTGGACACCGAATCGGTCGGGGTGGGTCTCCGCGCCGCGCTCCGGCAGGATCCCGATGTCATCGTGGTGGGCGACGTGCGGGACCAGGACACCATCGATACTGCCATGAAGGCCGCGGAGACCGGCCACCTGGTGATCTCCGCCATTCCGACCCCGGACGTGCTGACCACGATCGGCCAGGTGCTCTCCATGCTGCCCCGCGAGGAGCGGGACATCGGCCGGGTCCGCTTTTCCGAGGCGCTGGTGGGGATCGTGGCCCAGCAGCTCCTCCCCCGGGCCGACGGCGCCGGCCGGGTGGCGGCGGTCGAGATTCTGATTGCCAATGCGGCCATCCGCGATTGTCTCAAGGACCCGGCCCGGGTGGTCGAGCTGCGCAACTACATGGCGGAGAGCTACGGGAAGAGCGGGATGCAGACCTTTCAGCAGCACATCGAAGAGCTCGCCTCGGCGGGGGTGATCTCCGCGGAAACTGCGCGCGCGGTCAGCGTTCCCGGCGAGGAGCGCAAGGGGAAGGGCCGGAGGGGCAACTAGTGTTCGGTCCGGACCTGTCGTGTCTCGTGGTGGTGGGCGCGCAGTGGGGTGACGAGGGCAAGGGCAAGCTGGTGGATGTGCTCGCCGAGCAGGCCGACCTCGTGGTGCGCTACCAGGGCGGGGCCAACGCCGGCCACACCGTGGTCATCGGCGACTCCCAGTTCATTCTGCGGCTGATCCCCTCGGGGATTCTGAATCCCGGGGCGCAGTGTCTGCTCGGCAATGGCGTGGTGCTCGACCCCGCGGCGCTGTTCGAGGAGCTGGATGCGCTGGCCGCCCGCGGCATTGCCACCGCCGGGCGGCTCCTGGTCTCCGACCGTGCCCACCTGGTGCTGCCCTACCACAAGCTCCTCGACGCGGCCGGCGAGCGGCGCAAGCGGATCGGCACCACCGGACGGGGCATCGGTCCCGCCTACGAGGACAAGCACGGCCGCCGGGGCATCCGGGTGGCCGACCTGCGCAACCTCGAGGAGGCCGCCCGGCTGCTGGCCGAGCTGGTGGAGCGGGCCAATCAGCTGATCGGGCTGGTGGGAATGACCGAGCGGGCCTCCTTCGAGGAGCACTACGCGCTCCTCGAGGCGGTGGCGCCGCGGCTGCTGCCGCTGGTGACCGACACCGGCGCCTATGTGGACCGGGCGCTGCGGGAGGGAAAGCGAGTGCTGCTGGAAGGAGCCCAGGGTGCGCTGCTCGACGTGGATCACGGGACTTATCCCTACGTGACCTCCTCCACCACCACCGCGGGCGGAGCCTGCGTCGGGGCGGGCATCGGGCCGACCCGGATCGACGCCGTGTTAGGGACCGTGAAGGCCTACACCACCCGGGTGGGCGCCGGGCCGCTGCCCACTCTGGCGGCGCCGGCTGAGGAGGAGCGGCTCCGCAAGATCGGTGGCGAATTCGGCTCGGTGACCGGGCGGCCGAGGAGCTGCGGCTGGTTCGATGCGGCGGCGGCGCGCTATGCGGCGCGGGTCAACGGGCTCACCGCGCTGGCGGTCACCAAGCTCGACGTGCTGGACGGGTTCGAGAGCATTCCGTTCGCCACCGGATATGAGGTGGACGGAGAGCCCTGCGCGGAGGTTCCCGCCGAGGTGGCGATGCTGGAGCGGGTCAGGCCGGTGTACCGGACGATGCCGGGGTGGCAGGCGCCCACCGGCGGGGCGCGGTCGCTGGCGGATCTGCCGAAGAATGCCAGGGCCTATCTGGATGCGATCGAGGAGCAGGTGGGGGTGGCGCTCCGGTACGTGAGCGTGGGGACCAGGCGGGATCAGATCATCAGCTGTGAGCGCGATCCGGAGCCGGCTGGCCCGTAGGCTGGGACCCGACGGGATGGATGTGATATCTGGATGGGCCGGTTATTGCTGCAGGGCGGACGCGGCCTGGAACCGCCTGCAGCCCATCATGCTGTTAGACGCCTCTTACGCGAGGAGGTCCGATGAAGCATGTGGCAATCGGAGTTCTCTTTCCAGCGTTCCTGACGGCGGCATGCGATTCCGCCAGCACGCGAGATCCAGCCGCTGACCGTCAGGCCATCGCTGCCGCGACCGCTCAGTTCCAGGCCGCCGAGAACGCTGGAAGTGTGGACCAGTTTCGAAGTTACTTCGCTGACGACCTGGTGATGATGGGGCCCAACGAGCCACCGGTGACCGGTGGGGACAGTGTGGCTGCCCTAATGCGAGTGTTCCACGGTAGCTTCGCGGTGCAGGTTGAGTACAACAGTCAGGAGATTGTGGTGTTCGGCGATTGGGCCTTTGATCGGGGCACGGAGCGTTACACGCTGACTCCGAAGGCTGGGGGGGCTCCAATCCGGAAGAGCGGCAACTACCTCTACCTGTATCAGCGTCAAGAGGATGGTTCCTGGAAACAAAGCCGAGTCATCTGGAATTAGCAGCGATCCGTTGCGATCAGGTGAGCGATTGGGGACATAGGTAACAGTTAGACGGAGGACAGGGCTGGGCGCGGACATAGTGGCGTCCGAACCCTTCGTGGTGATGTGGGAGAGAGGGTAGCGTCGCCGGGTCCGCGGTGGATCGCGCCGGAGAAGGGGTCAGGCCTCCGCGGTGCGCTGCCGCTGAAACCATACTGCCAGGGTCCAGGTCGCCCCCGGGAACGTCACGGCCCAGAGCGCGGCGATCCAGATCATCCAGTGCGCGTACATCTGCAGCGTAATGAACGGCAGCAGGAGGCCGTTCGCGGTCAGCAGCCACCGCGCTGTCCGCTCGAGCCCCGGCCCCGCAAACACCCGCGCCGCCAGCAGGGTGGCCACGCTCATGAAGCCGTAGCCCAGGATGTCCACCGCGTAGAGGAACGAATCGAAGGGCACGAACAGGAACGGCCCCAGTCCCTCGGGGCGCCCCGCGGCGAGCCGAGGCGCCACCCAGGCCAGCTGGACGAAGTAGTTGATGCTGATCAGCGCCGTGTAGATGGTTCCGAACACCAGGGCCGACAGGCTCCAGAGTTTCCGGTCGGGCATGGCGGCCTGGTGAATCGCCGCGAGCAGGAGAAGAAACGCCGAGCCGAGGAACAGCGAAGGGGTCAGCAGCAGCACCAGTCCGAGGACGGTGCTCGAGCTCTCCGCCCC